>JAESUI010000018.1 GCA_016763135.1 Flavobacteriales bacterium | reverse complement strand
ATCTGTAATGTTGTACCGATTAAATCTGAAAAATATATAAATGTTTATTTATCGGATATAACGGCAATTAAAAAGGCAAATAAGTCAGTAAGAATTAGTGAAGAAAAATACAGAAGTATTATTGAGAACATGAAGTTGGGCTTGCTTGAAGTGGATAATGATGACCGTATTATAAAGGTATACCATGGATTTAGTGTACTTACTGGTTATAATGAGAACGATTTAATTGGAAAAAAAGCCATTGAAATCTTGTTACCTAAAGAATTTCAGCATGTAATGTATGCTCAAAATCAAGAAAGAGAAAAAGGGCATTCAGGCGTTTATGAAGTTCAAATAAAACATAAAAATGGCAGTTTAGTATGGGTGTTAATTAGTGGCTCTCCATTTTATGATGAAAATGATAAAGTGATAGGATCTATAGGCATTCACTTGGATATTTCTGATAGTAAAAAAATGGAAAAAGATTTACGGGTTGCTAAAAACAAGGCCGAAGAAATGGTTCAAATAAAAGAATTATTTATGGCTAATATGAGTCACGAAATTAGAACTCCAATGAATGGAATAATTGGAATGGCAAACTTATTAAATGACACTAAGTTCTCGCAAAGACAAAAAAAATACACTTCGGCTATACAATCTTCTTCAAATAATTTATTGACTATCATTAATGATATATTGGATTTTTCTAAAATTAAAGCAGGGAAATTTACCTTAGAAATAATAGATTTCGATTTAAAAGAATTAATAAGTAGCGCAATAGATAGTAATCGATTTAAAGCTGAAGAAAATGGGATTGATTTAAATTACTGTATTGATAACAATATTCAGATTAATTTAAAAGGAGATCCTACCAGGTTAAATCAGGTTATTCTTAACTTATTAAGTAATGCTGTTAAATTTTCTTTGAATGGAGAGGTTAGTTTAACCATAGAATTAGTCAAAGAAACCTCAGTCCATCAGCAATTAAAATTTTCAGTTAAAGATACCGGAATAGGTATAGAAAAAGATTATTTAGAAAATATTTATGATAGTTTTTCACAAGCAGAGAAATCTACTGCTCGTAAATATGGAGGGACAGGATTAGGGCTTCCTATTAGTAGGAAGATTGTCGAGTTAATGGGTGGAGAACTTAAAATTGAGAGCAAAATAGATGAAGGTTCTAACTTTTATTTTACAATTGATTTAGATATTTCGAATAAGAAAATAGAAAACAATGGCATAAATAAATTAACAAATTTAACAGAAGACTTTAACTCTACTAAAATTCTTTTAGTAGAAGATAACGCCATCAATAGATTAATGGCAATTACTTTGTTAGAAAAATGGAATTGCGATGTAGATTATGCTCTGGATGGATTACAAGCATTAGAGAAGATAAAGAAAAATGTATATCAGCTGATTTTAATGGACATGAGAATGCCAAATATGGGCGGAGTAGAAGCAACTAAAATCATTCGGTCCGAACTTAAAATTACTACACCTATTATAGCTTTAACAGCTAATGCAATTAAGGGTGATGATAAAAAATGTATTGAAGTAGGAATGAATGATTACTTATCTAAACCATTTGAACCTTTTGAGTTAAATCACAAAATAACAAAGTATGTTAACCTGAAAGAAGGGAAAGGGAATATTGAACAATTGGAAAAAATAAATTTAGAAACTATGGATGCACCAAAACTATATAACCTAGAAAAGCTTGAAGCAATGAATGATCAAAGTTTTACTAATAAAATGGTCAATTTATTTATTAGTGAAATCCCACTTGAATTAAATAAAATTAAAAAGGCTTTGGACGAGAAAGATTACACTTCTATATCTGCCGTAGCGCATAAAACGAAACCTTCTATAGATTATATTTGTATACCTGCTTTATATGAACAAGTGAAAGTAATTGAAGAGTGGGCTCAATCTGATGCGATTATGATTGAGAAAACAATTCAGTTTATTGTGCAAATGAAAGTTGTACTTCAACAATTAAATGACATAAAATAATTCCCAAAACAGGAAAACACTTCTCTTTTTAAAACATCAACCTAGTTTGCTGAATGACTAAGTGATTGAAAATCAGTTAGTATTGATTTTTGGAATATTTTCAGCATAGATAAGTTCGAACCAAGAACTTACGCCATGGAAAAGAAAAATATATTTATTATCAGTTATAATAATTTGCCAATTGATTTTTGGAATGCTCACCTTGATTATGAAAATGCGCGACTATGGTTATGGAAATCATCTGAACACGCAATAAATAATTTATCTAAAGTTTTTCCAGAGATAGTTGTCATTGATGGGTATTGGGCAAAAGAATCAATTTCTCCCTGTTTAATTCAGGTCCTAGATAAAAAATTTATTCCTAAGATTTTTTGCATTTCCCCTAAAATAGAATCTGATTCAAAATTGATATCTATTGATCGAAGATTAAACATCTCAAGTTTTAATAACGAAGTGATTAAAAAAATTAATGAATTAATAAAACCATCAAAAAAAGTAAATCAAATGATAAGTCGAACCGCCTAAAATCTAGAAATTATGAAAAATTTACCAAAAATATTTATTGTAGAAGATGATGTTTTTTACGCCAACCTTCTGAAGAAAGAAATAACTAAAAACCGTTTAGGAAATGTAGAAACCTATCATACAGGAGAAGATTTTATTGACAATTTGTATAAGAATCCTGATGTGGTATTGCTCGATCACAACTTAGGGAACATGAATGGTGTGGATGTTTTAAAAAAGATAAAATCTATTAGTCCAAAAATTCAGGTCATATTTCTTTCTGCCCAAGAAAAAATGCACGTGGCCATTACTTCATTAAAATTTGGTGCTTTTGATTATGTAGAAAAAAACAATACCGCGCTTAATAGAGTAAAAGCTTTAATAAGAAGGATAGGAAAATTTAATCAAATAGCTGAAGAAAAAAAGCAATTTAACATTGTTAAAATTGGGTTATTTGTAATTCTCACATCTATAATTTCCATATCCATTTATTTACAATTATTTCATTCATCAATTTTCTTTTAAATGAAAAAATTACTTTACATATTTCTCCTATATAGCTGCATAGATGTGGTTGCACAAAACTCATCTTATGCGGTTATATTAAATGTAGTTACTACCAACGGAATTAGGAGTGACAACCCCCTCAAGCACACAACAGTTGTGCTATATGATGGCAAAAACATTACTCAACTATCGACCAATGAAAATGGATTATTAATTACAGGAATACCTAAGAACAAGAAGTTAATCATAACTTTTAAAAAGGAAAGGTTTGTAAGTAAAAAGATAGAAATAGACACCAGAGGAAAGCATAAAAAAGGACCAGCCACTGTATTTAAGGTTCAAATCATTATGATTAAAAAGAAAGCAGGATATAATTATAAAGCATTGGATTTTATTATCGCCAAAATATACTACGACAAAAAGTTAAAGAAATTTAAATATGATAAATATTACAATGTGAAAATGAAAGCCAAACACACCAAAACATTAAAGAAAATCGAAAATAAACAGCTAGTGTTAAAAAATTAAATTGATTTAAACTACCCCCCTAATTGCTGCTGCCAGTTCGTTAATAACAAAAGGTTTAGGAATTACCATTTGCATGCCAGCTGCTAATGCTTTTTTTCGGGTATCGTTAAGGACATCAGCCGTAAATCCCAATATAGGTGTTTTATTACCTGAGTTTATAATTTGTTTAGTAGCTTCAAAACCATCTAAAACAGGCATATGTAAATCCATCAGTATTGCATCAAATTGTTCATTTTGTGTTTTACTAACAGCCTCCTCTCCATTGTTCGCTGTCGTTACCTGGCAACCAACTCCCTCCAGTACTTTTATAGCTAGTACCTGGTTAAATAAATCATCTTCAACTAATAATATTCGTTTACCTTTTAAAGGTGTATTAGTATCAATTTTTAATTTTTGTTGTTGGGAATTTGGTTTTTTCATCCCTTTTTTAAAAGGCAAGATAAAAGTAAAAGTAGACCCTTCATTTTTATTAGAGCTAACTATTAATTCACCATTCATTAATCTAACTAGTTTTTTGCTAATGGCCAAGCCTAATCCTACTCCACCATATTCACGTTTAATATTTGTTTGAACTTGTATAAACCGTTCAAAAATCGATTTTATTTCATTTTTATCCATACCAATTCCGGTATCAGTAACAACAAAACGGATCCAATATAAATCATTAAGATTACTTTCTAGTTGCATACAGAAGTCTATAGCTCCAGATTCTGTATACTTAAATGCATTGCCCAAAATATTGTAAATAACCTGATGTACTTTTTTTGCATCTCCAAATAAACAATCAGAGATAGTTGGGTCTATTGAAATATTAAAATCCAATGCTTTCTCTGTTGCACGTTCATGAAATAATTTGTGGAACTGTTTACCAATATGATGAAGGTCAAAATTTTCTTCAAAGAGTTCTACACTATCTTTATCCATACTTGAATATTGTAAAATCTGATCAACGATATTGAGTAAGCTGTCGGCTGCAAACTTTATGGACTCTACTTGTTCCAAATCTTCTGGTTCTGGTTTAGATTTTATCATTAACTGTGTGTAACCAATAATAATATTTAATGGAGTACGAATTTCATGACTCATAGTAGAAAGAAAATCAGATTTAACTTGTAATGCTTTTTCTAATTCCTGATTATTTTTACGTAATTGTTGCTCTGCTTTCTTTCTTACCAATACTTCTTCTTTTAATTGCTCATTCATAGCAGATAATTTCTCGATCATCTTATATTGAATCTGAGCATTTAAAGAGTTTTTATCGTTGTTACTATCCATAGCTAATGTCTTATTCAGTAATTAAAGTGGTTTCTTCAATAAAATCTGTTGCATTGATTACCTTGGCGTAAAGTGGAAAAACTTCTTCCATATAAAATTGATGTTCAAACATTGTTCTGCTCGAAATACAATCGGAAATCATGGTAACTGCAAACCCTTTTTCTGCGGCAGATCTTCCTGTTGAATCAATACAGATTGAGCAAACACATCCTGCGAACACTACTTCTTCAATTTTATTATCACGTAATACTTGCTCTAAATTGGTGTTTATAAAAGCGTTTAGTCCTTGTTTACCAGGAATTTTAATAATGTTTTTAAATTGAGTGATACTCTCAATGGTTTTGGAACCTTCCTCATTTGCTTTAAAAGCACCAACATCTTTTATGGTAGATAAAATACCCACTGGATTAACCAGCTCATTATAATTTTCTGAAAAAATAATTGGGGTTGAAATTATCATTGTATCATCTTCTGTAGCACTTTTAATAACATTAACAGTTTTGTCTAATACATTTAATTGATTTAAAGATTCCTCTACCACACCATGCAGTATTCCATCTTTATTAAAATAATCTTTTTGAAATCCAATAAGGATAATTGCTTTTTTCTTCATGATTTTAATATTTAAGTTAGTATTGTTGGCATACATTCAAATACAAAACCAAAAACCATATAGCACAGTAAGTCAGGTAGATATAGATTTTTGTGCACAGCGAATCATTCCCATTCTGGGAATAAAAATTTCGAAATTGGAAATTATTACAACTCAAATTTTAATTACCTCACTATAAATTTTTCATGTATTACTTTTTCTTTACAAATAAGAAAATAAAAGTAAATGCCTACGTTGAGGGATTTGAGGTAAACTTTTTTATCATATAGAATAGTTTCTTCGTAAACTTTTTGTCCTGAATTATTAATTACTACTAAAGTTAATGGTTGAGTTGAGTCAACACCAGTAATAAATAATTTTTTATTAGTAACCCGAATTTTAATGTCTGTTGCTTGATTTATAGCAATAACATTATAATAGGTAGAACTTCCATCAAAATCGGTTTGCTTTAAACGATAATAAATTGGTGAGGAGGAATTTAGATGGATAACATTATCTTTGGAAAGATAAGTTAATGGAGCACTTGAATTCCCTGCTCCGCTAATCTCATTTATAGCTATCCAATAAGATGCATCACAACTTCTTTCTATGGTAAAGTAATCGTTATTAATTTCTGTGAGTGTTGTCCAAGTTAAAGCTACATTACCATCTTTCCATACACCATCAAAATTCAATAATTCAATAGGCAATGCTGCTCCACTGCCTATTGACCCATTATTTGCACAAGAACTTAAATCGTTAGCAGTATTGTTATCAAAATTCCAATAACCCAAAATACCTGTAGTATCATAATTAGCTCCAGTCATACTTTCAGGGTTAGTCATCATATTATTAATTTGAGTTGGAGATAAAGCAATGTTCCAAACAGAAATTTCATCCATATCACCATTAAACCTCCTGTAATTGTTTCCAGGGTTAGGCCACCTTCCCATATTCAGTTTTGATGCTAGAGGATAAGGTCTAATATTTCCCGACTTGGCAGCTGTGTTTTCTAATACTCCATTTAAATAAATTTGAATTTGACTTCCATTATAAATACAAGCAACATGATACCAAGTGCCAGCTATTGGAGTAGTATTTGAAAATATATAACTTCTTGATGTGGTGTGTAATGCAAATTCAAAACGGGTGTTATTTCCATTATGTTGTATCCACCAAACGCCATTATCTCCGCTATTGGTACTATCACTCATCGTAAAAAGATTAGCCCAAGGTCCAACTCCTGGGTCGTTAAAATTACCCCACCTGACCCATAAAGTAATACTTAATTGATCTCCTTGAGATAAGGTATCATAACAATTTAAATTAGTTCCAGCTCCAAAATCAATGTAGCTATTGGTGGATGAGCTAAACGTAGCATATGGAACATTTTGGCCCCAATAATAACTACTAAAGGAAATTAAGATAAATAATATGCTGAATACTTTTTTAATCATTGAGTATTTTTCTTGTACCTACCCATAAATTATTCCTGTAATTCAAATCACTGATTATCAACATGGTATGTGTGTCGTTTTTCCCGTGAAGAGAAAAAACATCCAATTCTGGGAATTTTATTTGAGGATATGATGGCGAAAAAAAGACACAAGTCATTGATATACAATGTGTAATGATTTTTCTTGCCTAATCGGTATAAATTTGGTTAAAGAAGTATTAAAATAAATAAGATGAAAAATCACATTTTACTCAGCGACATATTAATTCTCTTAAAGTTATTTACACCAAAAAATAGTACACTATTTATTTTCGATCCTATGGGACGAATAATTTTTAATGTTGATTTTCCGCTAAGAAAAGTGGTTGATGATCCGTTTAAAATCCTCCTAAATTTTGCTGATAAAAATAGTAGTTACAGAGAAAATCAGTTAAACGAATTTGATTTGGTATTTAATTTTTATAACCTCTCAATTTCAAAAGAAAGTGAAAGAACAAAAACCGTTAAGACTTTAGTTAGGTTAGGTTTTAGTTCCATGGTTCGGTCCAGTAGTTTAAGTATTTATCATCCAGTTAAGTTAGTGATAGATAAGTTAGTAAGTCAAGTGCCTTATGATGAATACTCCATTTTTATGGATACTATTGGAATTAACCGAACCATGCGGCTAAAACTGAAAAATTACGATAAAGATTATTTTAGAAAAACTCAAGTTAATATGAGTCATAATAAAAACAGATTGGTGCAAATGAAAGTTTGTTAAAGAAGTAAGGTTGAAATTCGTTTATGAAAAAAGTTGCTATAATAGGAACAGTTGGTATCCCTCCAAGATTTGGAGGGATTGAAACTTTAGTGCATAATCTATCTAAAGAATTAAGTGATGAGTTTTTATTTACCGTTTACTGCAGTAAAAAAGTATATTTGAAACACGAAAGATTACGGTTTTCTGATCAAACAAGACTAATTTATATCCCATTCACAGCCAGTAACCAACGATTTCTTTATGATTTCAGCTCTATTCTTCATTCATTAATTTATGCGGATACACTTTTAATTTTTGGTGTTACTGCAGGTATATTTCTTCCTTTTGAGCGACTATTTACCAAAAAAAAAATTATACTAAATATTGATAAACTTCATTGGAGAAGAAATGAACATGGAAGAATTACAAAATGGTTCCTAAAATTTTCTGAAGGAATTGCCGTCAAATTCTCACACGCAAATGTGACTGATAATAAATTGATTAAACGATATACTTCAATTAATCATAAAACTTCTAGCCTTTTAATAGAATGTGGAGGCGATCATACCATTTTTTATGGGCACACGAAAAAGTATTTAAAAAAATACTCTTTTCTTAAATGTGCCTATGCATTTAATGTTGCGAAAGTGGTGCCTGAAAATAATATTGAACTAATTCTTAATGCATTCTCTATTACTAATCAGCATCTTGTATTAGTAGGTAATTGGAGTAATAATAAATATGCAATTCGACTAAAAAAAAACTATCAATACTATTCTAACATCCATCTTATAGATCCAATCTACAATCAAGAAGAGTTAGATGCAATAAGAAGAAATTGTGTGTTTTATATTCATGGAAATGATACAGAAAGAACAAGCCTATCCTTAGTTGAAGCAATGTCTTTAGGTTTACCTGTAGTTTCTTTTAGCACCAATTTTAATAAAGCGACAACAGAAAATTCAGCTTTCTATTTTAAATGTGTTGAAGATTTAATCACCATAATTAGCACTGTAAAGTATTATGATTACGTCAATAATTCACTAAAAATGAAGGAAATAGCTTCACGGAGATTTAAGTGGAAAATATTGGCTAATAAATACTATCAATTAATATCCTTTTTAACAAATCATTATAAAAGAGGTGTTATTTATTCTAATATTT
>JAESUI010000233.1 GCA_016763135.1 Flavobacteriales bacterium | reverse complement strand
CAGCAAGTAGAAATTGCTCAAGCAAAAAAGGGAGTTCAAAATGCTAAAATGTTGCCTGATTTATCGATAGGTTATTTTAATCAATCGTTAATTGGGAGCCCAACTTCAAGTACAGGTGTAGATATTGCAACTAGTTCTAATCGTTTTTCGGGCATACAAGCAGGCATTTCAATTCCATTATTTTTTGGCTCGTATCGAGCAAATGTAAAATCTGCAAAGTTAAGTAGGGAAATAGCTCAAACCAATGCTGATTATTATCAGACAGTTGTTCAAGGGCAATATCAACAATTGTTAAACGAAGTATTGAAATATCAAAGTAGTTTGAGTTATTACAAAGAACAAGCGATACCTCAAGCAGATTTAATCATTAACAATACACAGAAAAGTTTTGATAATGGTGCGATTAATTATGTTGAATATTTTCAAAACATTAATCAAGGCTTAGCATTAAAATTTAATTATTTAGAAACATTAAACGGATACAATCAGGCAATCATTAATTTAGAATACCTAATTGGTCAATAACCTATCTGCCGAAAGGCAGATATTAAAAATTAGAAAAGATGAAGAAAACAATAAAAACATACGCAATTTTAGTTATAGCAAGTTTATTTATGATGGCTTGTGGTGGTTCAAAAGATGGAGATGAACATGGTGAAGAAGGTCATGGAGGACATGATGAGCATGGTGAAGAAGGCACAGTTTCTTTAACCGAACAACAAATGGATGCCATAGGCTTAAAAATAGTTCAGATAGAAAAAAGAAACCTGAATATTGGCGTTCAAGTTACTGGTAAATTAGAATTGGCACCACAAGATATTGCTGATATTAGTCCTATTATGGGAGGTGTTGTAAAATCTATAAGTGTAATAGAAGGAGATAAGGTTACTAAAGGACAATTATTAGCTACTTTGGAACATCCTGACTTTATTCAGTTACAACAAGATTTTATTAATGGGACAAATACGTTAGCATATTTAGAAAAAGATTACAATAGACAAAAAAAATTGTACGAAGAGAAAATTGGGTCTGGTAAAGAGTTTCAAAAAATAAGTGCTGAATACAACAATAAAAAATCATTGGTAAAAGCCCTTAAAATAAAATTAACCATGTTGGGTTTAAATACAAAGGAAATAGCTAATGGTAAAATTTATTCAGTAGTAACCGTTACTTCTCCAATGAATGGGATAGTTAGCTTGGTAGAAACCAATGTGGGGGCTTATGTAGAACCTCTTACTAAATTATTTGAAGTGGTAAACAATGATAAGTTGCATGCTGACTTTAGAGTGTATGAAAAAGATATTAGTAGTGTGAGTGTTGGGCAAAAAATATTTTTTACCACTACAAGCCATTCTGAAGAATTTGAAGGAGAAATTTTTGCTATTAGCCCTGTATTTGAAGAAAAACCAAGAGCATTACATGTACATGCGACTATTGAAAATGAAAAGAAGAACCTGATACCAGGAATGTATATTCAAGGAAGAATTACTGCAAAAAATACCTTAACAACTGTTCTTCCTGAGCATGCTGTAGTTACCCAAGAAGAAAAAACATACATCTTTGTAAAAATAAAAGGTAAAAAACATGATCATGGACATGAAGAAACTGCAAATACTAAAGAGCATGAGCATGGAGAACATATTGAAAAGAAAGGGAAAGATGAGCATGGACATTCAGGACATGAAGAAGGAAAATGGACATTTAAAATGACTGAAGTAATTGTAGGGGCAAGTAGTGGTGATTACATTGAAGTAAAGCTATTAAAGCCATTATCAAAAGGAGCTGAAATAGCAGGAAGTGGAGCTTACTACTTACTTGCCGAAATGGGTAAAGGAGAAACTGAGCATAGTCATTAATGAATCACTTAGATAAAATATTAAAAAAACATAATGTAAAACCAACAGCTATGCGGCTGTTGGTTTTACAGTTTATATCTAATAAAAATATAGCGGTAAGTTTAACAGATATTGAAAATAATTATGAAAAATCCGAGAGAACTACTCTTTATAGATCATTACAAACATTTGTAGAAAATAATATTGCTCATAAAATTGATGATGGAACTGGAGTAACAAAGTATGCCATTTGTGCTGAGAATTGTTGTTGCTCCATACAAGAAGATTTACACATACATTTCCATTGCAGAATATGTAATGAAACAACTTGCCTAACGGAATATAAGATACCTACATTAAATTTGCCTACTTCACTTTCTGCTGAAGAAATTAATTTAGTAGTTAAAGGTGTATGTAATAATTGCAGCAAAAAATGATTGCACATACATTGCATTACTAAAGCCTCTATTTTTGCATAAGAAAATAAAACTTATGCGTCTCTACAATAATCTAATTAAACTAATTTCAGCTATTATTTTCATTAGTATTATGGCTTCCTGTAATTCTAAAAAAGGTAATACTGAGGAAGAGGAAGAAGAAGTTTCTTCAACATTTGTTGCTTTAACTAATCGTCAGATGAATGTAATAAATTTGAAGTTAGGTGCTTTAGATTCTACATATATTCAAAGTACAGTTTTCGCTACAGGGATATTAGCATTACACCCTCAAGACAAAGCTAAAGTTAATCCTATGATTGGAGGCATCATTAAAACTATTAATGTACTAGAAGGAGATAAAGTTAAAAAAGGAGATCTATTAGCTACATTAGAATATCCCGATTTTATTCAAATGCAGGAGGATTTTATCATTAAATCGAATAATATAATTTACCTAGAAAAAGAATACATAAGGCAAAAAAAGCTTAATGATAAAAATGTAGGTTCTAAGAAAGAATTTGAATTGGCTATTGCTAAATACCGTTCTACAAAAGCAAATATAGTAGCACTTGAAATAAAATTAAGGATGCTGGGTATTAATGTCTCTAAAATAAAAGATGGATTTATGTTCGGATTTGTTAATATTTTATCTCCGATAGATGGCTCAGTAAGTTTAGTAAAATCTAACATAGGAAGCTATGTTGAAGTAAAAAACACAATTTTTGAAGTTGTTAATAATGCTAATGTTTATGCCGATTTTACAATTTATCAAAAAGACATAGAAAGCATAAAAATAGGTCAGCAAATTAATTTCACAACCGCAGGGTTTAAAAATAAAATATTTAAAGCCGAAATACAATCAATAATTCCAAGTATAGAAACAAATAAGAAAGGAATTCACATTCATGCAAACATAATAAACGGTGACAATACCTTAATTTTTGGAATGTACATTGATGGAAAAATAATTACGAACAATATTAAGGCTTTAGTCGTTTCTGAGCATGCTGTTGTTATGAATGATGGATTATCTTATGTTTTTGTTAAAGTAGAAAATGAAGGTAGTGAAGAAGATGAAAATAAAGTTATGTTTAAAAAAATTGAAGTTATTACAGGAATTATAAATAATGGATATTATCAAATAAAATTATTAAACAAATTACCAGCAGATGTTAAAATTGTGAGCTATGGAGCTTATTATTTATTAGCAGAAATGGGTAAAGGAGAAGTTGAAGATGACGATTAATAATTAAAATAACGTCTGGAGTTCAATTAAAAACTTCAGGCGTTAAATCATAAAAAAGGATGAATAAAACAACATTCAAAATATCAAAAATGATTGTCCTTCGGAAGAAAATTTAATCCGAATGAAATTGGATGGAATCTTGAATATTAAATACTTAGATTTTGATATTCCTAATAGTAAACTATTTGTTTTTCATAGTGGTCAAGTTGATTTAATTGAACAAGCAGTTATTGAACTAAAATTAGGTGGACAAAGAATTTTAACGGAAGCAACCGAACAAACAAGTTTTGAAGAGAATACAAATCAAAGGAAACTACTTTGGGCAGTTCTTGCTATTAATTTTGCTTTTTTCATCATTGAAATGACAACAGGTCTATTTTCAAAATCAATGGGACTTATTGCCGATAGCTTAGATATGTTAGCAGATTCATTTGTCTATGGAATAAGTCTCCTTGCTGTAGGAGGTAGCTTAATTAAAAAGAAAAAAATCGCTCAACTTGCTGGATATTTTCAAATTTTTCTTGCTGTTATTGGTTTTATAGAGGTGTTGAGAAGATTTTTTGGTTTAGAAGAAATCCCAAACTTCTCAACAATGATAATTGTTTCCATTTTGGCATTATTGGCTAATGGTATTTGTTTGTATCTGCTACAACAATCTAAAAGTAAAGAAGAAGCCCACATGAAAGCTAGTATGATTTTCACATCAAATGATGTTATTATTAATTTAGGGGTAATTACCGCAGGGATTTTGGTAAACTACTTTAACTCTAGTACCCCTGATTTAATTATCGGAACTGTTGTTTTTGTTATAGTAGTGCAAGGAGCTTTTAGAATATTGAAAATTAGTTAACACTATTATGGTGCACCTAATAGTTTAAAAATTAATCCACCTTGTTTAGGAGTGTAGGCTCTTCCTAAATAATTACCTATTTTTTCTTTAAAAGGAGTAACCCACTTAGCAAAAGTTTTTAAACTTACTCGGTAAGCATTAGCCAATTCTGTTTTTGACATGGCTCTTATTCTATGTTGGGTATGTTCTTCGCTATCCATTTCCTTATGTTTTGATTAAATGCTAGGTTGATTTTAACTGTTTTCAGCTTATTAGAGCTTGAAATCAAGTTGATTTTGAGTGTTCTTATGGCTTGGAGGTACTATATATTAAGCTGTTTTTAGTAGTTTTTACGGTGGCTCTTTATAATGTGCTTCTCCAAAAAAGAAATTATACTACTCCTAGAGTATCTTATTACTCTACCATGTTGGCTAAATACTATTTCGCCATAATCTCTTAGTTGTTGTAACTTAGATTTACTTCTAAATCCGAGTAAGTTTTTAGCTTCATTAGGAGATAACCATTCTTTTGGTTCTGGAGTGGCAACATCTTTTATAAGCTTTTTAAACTCCTCTAACATCTTGTAGTATGCTTCTTTCTCAAATACAATTATTTTCATCTTGTGTAGCTTTAAAAGGTTAGTAAATTGGGTTTGTGCTTATAGAAACGAAGTGAATTATTATTTTCTGATGCTATACCCGTATAACTTGGGGTATATACCCCAATTGAAACAGTTGATTTTAAAAGGGATTGAAGAATTATTTTTTTGAAAAGTTTTTAATTTACTCTATCATTAAGTAAAAACGCTTAAAACGAAAAACCGTTTGTACTTGAAACAATGCCGTTAATTAAAAATTAAGTGATTTTAACATTTACTGTATATCATTTTAGGTTTTTTAGCGTTGATAGAGGTAATGATATAAAACCAAGAGAATAAAATGATAAACGAGATTAGACAATCCAATTGTGTGAGCTTCGTTAATCTTCTCAAACAAGTAAGAATTAGGGGGCATAATAAAAATAATGAAAACAAAAGAAAGTACATAACAACTTACAACGGATTTGATAAAGTGAGTTGTTTTACGGAAAGCCTGCATAAAAATATGCTGCATTGCCAAAATGAATTGCAACATTTACCTCTAAATCAAGCCTTGTTGCTAAAAAAACGCTGTGAAAAATATATGCACAAAAGCCTTCATTCCTTAGAGTCGCTCACCCAAGGTAAGTCTTTTAATTTATATAGAATCGTATATATAAGGACATGGGCCCTATAAAAGAAGCACTCACATTCGATGATGTAACACTAGCACCAAAGTACTCCTCCGTCTT
>JAESUI010000232.1 GCA_016763135.1 Flavobacteriales bacterium | reverse complement strand
CATGAAAAGAAGAAATCCAAATGCCGCTATAATTGTTATCGGACCAAGTGATATGTCTGTAAAAGAAAAGACAGAATATGTTACCTACCCTTACTTAGAAGCTGTAAGAGATGCTATGAAAGAAGCTACAATAAGTTCTGGCTGTGTCTTTTGGGATATGTATGAAGTTATGGGCGGGAAAAATTCAATGCCAAAATGGGTAAATGCTGAACCATCTTTAGCTTCTTCAGACTATATTCATTTTAGTCCGAAAGGAGCAAAAAAGATAGCTGTAGAATTTAACACCAAGTTATTTGAAATGTATAATGCCTATAAATACCCTAATCAGAAAAAAGAGAAAATAGTAAATGACAGTATTCAATAAATATATAATTGCATTCATATTTACACTTTGTTCTCTAGTTTCTATCGGACAAGGAAATCCTCATTTATTACCAGACCACAGCTTTGTAGTTTATGATTCTGCTGATATTCGTTTTTATAACGATACTTCTAATTACAATAATTTCTTTGGAAAATTAGATCAATTAATTTTTGAGGGAAAAGGAAAGGTTAATGTGATGCAAATTGGAGGTTCTCATATTCAGGCTGATATATGGTCAGACCAAATCCGTAAAAATTTCCAAACACTGTATCCTAATTTAAATGGTGGAAGAGGTTTTTTATTTCCTTATCGATTAGCTCACACTAATAATCCCTACTATTACAAATGTACTTCTACTGGAGAATGGACTGGCTTTAGGAATTCGCTGATGAAACATGATGCTACATGGGGCGTTTCTGGAATAACAGCCTCTACACAAGATAGTGCTGCTACACTCAAGTTCTATTTTAGAGGAGATAATACTCCCTATTATGATTTTAATAGCATTAAAATTTTCCATGATGTTGATGCTACAGACTATTGTATAGAGTTAATTTCTGACACATGTTCTCTCATCAGAATAAACAGAGAAATAGGTTATACAGAATTTCTATTTGATCATTATGTAGATTCGTTTGAACTCAATATTTACCGTTTGGATACTATTCCTTCCACATTTAATTTGTATGGAATAAGTTTAGATAATGATGACCCCGGAGTTGTTTATACTTCAATTGGAGTTAATGGTGCAAGTACTAAAAGTTATTTACGTTGTGAATTGTTCACCCAACATTTAAAAGCCATAAACCCTGATTTGGTTATTTTTTGCATAGGAATTAACGATGCCTATGACCCTAATTTTTGTGAAGTTTGTTATGAAAATAATTATGACACATTGGTTAGCTGGATAAAATCAGTTAACCCAAATGTTGAATTTTTATTTGTTACCAATAACGATAGTTACTACAAAAGAAGATACCCAAACAAAAGAGTTTTTAAAGCAAGAGATGTGATGATTAGCTTAGCTAACAAGTACAATTCAGGGATGTGGGATATGTTTAATGTTATGGGAGGTTTAGGTTCATGCAATAGATGGATTAAAAATGGTTATGCTAAAAGAGATAAAATCCATTTAACAAGAGAAGGTTATATTTTAATGGGAGACTTAATGTTCTCAGCCATTATGAAAGAATATGATAAACACCTACAAATTTCTAGCGCTGAATGATTAAAGCAGTAATATATGATATGGATGGTGTTATTATTGACTCTGAACCACTGTGGAGAGAAGCAATAATTTTCACATTTAACAATGTTGGATTAGATTTTAATGAAGATAAATGTAGAATAACACAAGGGATGCGCTTAATTGAAGTGGTAGAATATTGGTACGCCAAAACTCCTTGGAATGGAAAAACAGTAGAAGAAGTTGAAGCAGACTTATTAAAAAAAGTAACTGAATTGATTATTGAGAAAGGAAAAGAAATGGAAGGTGTTGCAACTTCTTTAAATCACTTTAAAGCCAAAGGGTACAAAATCGCATTAGCCTCCTCCTCCGCACTATCATTAATAGATACCGTATTAAAACAATTGAACATTGAAGATGAGTTTGAAGTTGTTAACTCAGCAGAGTATTTAGATTATGGAAAACCACACCCAGAAATATTCATTAAAACAGCTCAGCATTTAAATGTAAAACCTATGGATTGTTTGGTTATTGAAGACTCTTTTCACGGTGTATTAGCAGCAAAATCTGCTGTAATGAAAGTTATTGCAATTCCCGAAGAAAAATATCATAACGATGCTCGATTTAGTATTGCTGATTATAATATAAAAAGCCTAACAGAAATAGAACAATTAACTTTTGAATGAAATAACTAACATATCCCAATGGGTTTCTTGGTTTTTCAGTTTTGAAAACATCAAGCATCTTTTTTCATACAATGAAGGAGAACCAATGATATTTACCCAATTTTTCTTTTGGGGATTCTTTGCCGTAGTACTTGCCTTTTACTCTATCATTCATAAAAAAAGAGGCATGCGAAATGCTTTCTTATTCTTAGTTAGTCTATTTTTCTACTATAAAACCAGTGGTTTATTTATAGCTATCCTCTTGTTTTCAACACTGTCAGATTACATTACTGGGTGGCTTATATATTCTTCAAAAAAGAAACTGCATAAAAAATTATTTCTTGCAACAAGTGTTATTATTAACCTATTTGTACTCTGCTATTTCAAGTACGCTTACTTTTTTACAGAATCATTTAATGAATTTTTCCATACGAACTATGAGGTATTTAACCAATTTGCTCAATGGACTAACGAGAATGCCGGAACCCATTTTGAAGTTAACCAAATACTATTGCCAGTAGGTATCTCCTTTTACACCTTCCAAACAATAAGCTATGCTGTAGATGTTTATCGTGAAGAAATAAAGCCCGTAAAGAATATTCTCGATTTTGGATTTTACGTTTCTTTCTTTCCACAATTAGTTGCAGGTCCAATTGTAAGAGCAGCAGATTTCATTCCTCAGTTATACAAACCCTATAATCTAACACAATACAACTTTGGTTTAGCACTATTTTGGATATTAAAAGGATTAACAAAAAAAGTAATTATTGGGGATTATATCGCTGTTAATTTTATAGATCGAATTTTTGATAATCCCATGATGTTTACTGGTTTTGAGAACTTAATGGCATTATACGGCTATTCACTGCAGGTATATGCTGATTTCTCAGGATATACAGACATTGCTATTGGTGTCG
Source organism: Flavobacteriales bacterium (assembly GCA_016763135.1). Classification (GTDB taxonomy): domain Bacteria; phylum Bacteroidota; class Bacteroidia; order Flavobacteriales_E; family Vicingaceae. The sequence continues at coordinate 2,781 of JAESUI010000232.1, read as the reverse complement.
CTTTATTAATGGGGTTTACATTACCTAAAAACTTCAACTCACCATACAAAGCAAAAAACGTTGGCGAATTTTGGAAACGCTGGCACATTAGCTTATCCACTTGGTTAAAAGATTACCTCTACATCCCTTTAGGTGGTAACCGTGGAGGAACCATAGGCACATGGATAGCCCTAGTATTTATAGTAGCATTTATAGTATTGCTTTCTGGTAAAATGATAGTACTCTATTCATTTATTTGGGCAGCACTCTTACTTGTTCTCTTAGCAGTATGGTTAAAGAGTTTTAGGGCTTGGTTAACTACCAATATTAACCTACTAATTACCATGTTATTGGGAGGTTTATGGCATGGAGCAAGCTGGCAATTTATAATTTGGGGTGGATTAAATGGTTTAGGAATAGTAGTATATAAGCTTTGGAGAAAGGTTAGTCCTTACGAAAAGTATGATAATACCATTGCATTAATCGTAAAAGTGTTTGTGACCTTTAACTTCATCACATTTACTCGGATATGGTTTAGGGCTGAAAACATGGAATCTACTTGGCAGATAATTAGCCAAATAGGTACAAACTTTAATGCTTCATTAATTCCTGAAATTCTAGTTTCTTACAGCAATGTATTTCTAATGATGCTAATCGGATATGTTATTCATTGGTTGCCAACTAACATAAAAGATTGGTATAGAGAAACATTTATAAGACTTCCTCTTATTGTTAAAATACTTATCGCTACAATTACCATATTTGGAGTTTACCAAGCCATGTCATCAGAACTACAAGCATTTATCTACTTCCAATTTTAAATAAAAATTATTTTTTTGTTAAAATTGTAGCTTAAGGCACTATTAGGCTAATATTTAGTTATAAATTACTATTTTGGTACACGTAACTAAAAATTAAATAATATGTATAAAATAAAGCTTAAAAGTTCAATTCTCTATTTAGCATTAACACTTCCTTTTTTTGGATTCAGCCAAGCTAAACTATCTAAAGATTTCAAAATTTCTGTAGGAACACCATATCAAGTAGTTGACGCTCACATGAAAAACTATACATCCATTGATGATGGAAAAGGTCGAACTATTTCTTTTAAAACAAGAGGAGATGTGGTTACAGTCCAAGTTTATGATTACAATTCAATGAAAGAGTCTTCTAGAAAAGTTTATCAAGACTTTCCTAAATATACCAAAGTACAAGAAATCCTTAAAGCTGGAGATCATATTTATTATGTTTTTCAAGCTTATAATAAAAAAGCAAAAACATTTTCAGTTTATTCTAGAGAAGTTGATACTGAAAAAGGAACCTTTAAGGAAATAAAAAAATTATTTACTACTAAAAGACCTGTAACAATGATTCCTCAATTAGCTGGGGCAATTCAAAATGCTTATGGTATGGGTAATGACTTGAAACCAAAATTTAGCGTAATACCTTCTTTTGATGGTTCAAAAATTTTAATCCGCTACAGACTTAAACCTAAATCTAGAAGTGATGCAACCAATTATGATGAGTTAGGATTTTATGTATACGATAACTCGTTTAATGAAGTATGGGGTAAGGAAGTAAAAATGCCTTATACTGAGAAGAAAATGAACAACTTAGCTTATACTGTTGGAAGCGATGGTACTGCGTATATGTTAGCCCTTATTAATGCAAATAAATCATTTGAGTTACTAAGTGTGGATGCAAATGGGTTAAAATCTCACAAACTCGACCTTAAGAAAGACTTAATGTTCAATCAGTTTAAGTTAGCCGAAACAAAAAAAGGAAACATTGTCGCTGTTGGATATTATGCACATGGTTTAGATTTTTCTTATGGTTTTGGTGGTGGTGCACTTAGCTGGAACATGGAAGGCCTTTATTCTTTTGAAATTGATAAAACAGGTAAACTTATTAGACAAAATGAATATCCTTTCGATACTGATTTTATAAAACAATATAAATCTGCAAGACAAAAAGGAAAAGTTGATAAAAGAGATACCAAAGGACATGCTGGAATCAATGATTTATTGATTCGTAATTTCATTTTAAATGATGACAACAGTATGGTTGTTATAGCTGAAAAAAATTACACTAAAAATGAGTGGTATGGGACAGGAACTCAATACGTTACTCACTTTGGAAATATGATTGTCACAAAAATTAAAGCAGATGGAAGTTTAGATTGGATGAAAAAATTACCTAAAAATCAAGCTTGTGTAGCTAAAGATGTTAGCGCATTAAAAGGATTAGGCATGACCTACATGTCAGGTGAAGGAGCACATTATATTATTTATGTAGATAACAGAAAAAATGCCTTTCTTACCTTGAATCAGGTTCCTGTTGCTCATAAAGGAGGTTATGGTGGGTATTTAAGTGCATATAAAGTAGACGATACTACTGGTGAAGTTGAAAAACTTATTATTTTAGACCTAACAGATATTAATGGAAAAAAAGCCTATCAATTTCATACCACTCGTATTTTTAAAGCAAAAGAGAAAACTTTTTTACTAGAATTTTATGCTAAAGGAAAAAAGGATAATGTTGTAAAAATAGAAATCGTAAAATAAAATTCATTCTCATATAAAAAACAAAAGGCTTGATGGTATTATCAAGCCTTTTGTTTTACTTACATTTGATTTTTCTAAATTGATTTGCATGAAAAAAAATCTTTTATTATTCCTTATACTTATATCATTTAATTCTTTCGCTCAAACTGATTCAACCTTTATCCGTAAAGTTTATGATGAAGCATTAGAAAGGGGCGAATCCTATGAGAATTTAAGAAGTCTTTGTAAAGATATTGGT
>JAESUI010000017.1 GCA_016763135.1 Flavobacteriales bacterium | reverse complement strand
CAAGAGTTGTGAGGCCTTTAGATAAAGGACAAAAAGCTGTTGGGGCACATTTAGGTGGACCGCTAATTGGTTTTGCTGGAACAACTATTCCAATGCCTTTTACATCCATTATGTATGCCCAAGGAATAACAGAGAAAACTACTGTTTTTGGAAGTATTCACACTACATCCTTATTGTTTGGTGTTATACAAACTGATATTGGTGTTTGTCATAATCTTTATTATAATGATAGTACAAGAATAGGTCTAAGCATTACACCAGCAATAAATATGGCTTATGATAAATGGGAAGGTAAATTTAAGCTATGGCCTCAAGTAGATGTTAACATGTACTGGGACATTAAACCAAAAAAGAGCTTTGTGTATTTAGGGGTAGATAATTGGTTTGAATTGTCTGGTAAAAAGGAGCACGGTCAAAAGCAAACTAACCGTTGGATAATAAATCCACAACTAGGATATACTAATGTGCGCAAAAAGTGGAATCACAACATAGAGTTTAAATACTTAGTTCCGTATTTAAATAACGAACCTGGAGTTGTTGATTATAAAGGAATTAATGGAAAAGGTTCAATAGGTATTTACATCAGTTTTACAAGAAAATTTTAAAAGATGAAGAAATTATTTATAGTTACAATTATTACAATTTTATTGAGCAGTTGCTTTCGATTAGATGACAATCTATTTTCTCCTGATGATAAAATTACAGAATACAAGCTAGAAAATTATGAGGGAGAACAACATTTTGTGTTAGATGCTTCGTATGCTATTCCAAGCAATTTGGTGAGTATATTCACCTTAAATTCACAAGCTCCTTCAGAATCATCTCCAACAACTATATATGCTATTTATATAGGGGATATTAATACAATAAGTACAGACACTGTAATTATGTACTGTCATGGAAATTCTAACCATATGGATTATTATTGGCAACGTGCTAAATTATTGGCTAATTGTGGTGGTAAAAATAATTATGGAGTATTAATGGTTGATTACAGAGGTTATGGCTTAAGTGAAGGAGAGCCTTCAGAAGATGGTTTGTATGCAGACGTTGATGCTGCACTAAATTGGTTGAAAGGAAATGGTTTAACTAATGATAAATTGGTGATTTACGGTTACAGTATGGGGTCAGCTCCAGCTACCGAATTGACTGCGAAACCGAGATCAATGAATCCTTTTAAATTAATTTTGGAAGCTCCATTTGCTTCTGCTGCTGTAATGGTTCAAGATGCAAGTGTTTTAGGGGTTCCGTCATCTTTTATTACTAATTTATCTGTAGATAATGCTGAAGAGATTAAAAGCATCAACCAACCATTTATGTGGATGCACGGAGTTGAAGATTTATTTTTAAACATCAACACTCATGGACAAGTTGTTTATGACAATTATCAAGGAAGTTATAAAGAAGCTCATAAAATAAGTGGAGCAGACCATGGTGATGTTCCCGTTCTTTATGGCTACCAGAACTATTGTAATGATGTTAATACCTTTATTAAGAAATAAGGGGTATTTTTATCTTAAGAATAGAATCTTATGATATGAAAAAAATATTATTTCCAATTTTCTTACTTATCTTTATTAATCAATCTTTTTCTCAAGATTATGTTTCTGAAGAACCTATTGAAGAAATAAAAGTTGAAGTTGTTCGATCTGATTTCTCTGTAGGAGTTTCACCATTTGTTTTTATTCAAGCTAATGATTATGAAAGTGATGGGCCAGGTCTTGGGCTAGAATTTATTGGGTTATATAGTTTAAATAATAATTTTTCTATTGGAGGCTTTCTAAAGGTTAAAGCAGCAATAAATCAGTTGCCAAATGTTGGCCCTGGTTCTGGTTGGAGTGGGAATGGAACTTTCTTGAAAGATGGTGCGGGGAGTATCGGTGCAATTTTCGAATATAAAGTGTTTAATAAAGTTGGATTTAATATAAGGTTAGGTTATGAAGATTATTTTATTCCTAATATCACTGAGCAATATAATTATAACGCTGCAACAGGAGGTTATTTTATTACATATGATAATAATAGTCCTGGGTTTGTTTACGGTGGTGGAATTTCTTTATATATAAAACGAGATGACTCAAAAAGAGTTCTTCATAGCTTTAACTGGGGAATAACTTTTGAGAGTAATAATCTTACTGAATTTCCTCTTCTTAATATAGGTACTAATGAATTTGAAGAGACCGAAGTAAATGCCTTTTATATCCAGTTTGGTTGGAGAATTCAGTTCCATGGATTAAAGCCTAAAAATTAAAGCCAAGTTTGATGAAAAAATTCCTACTCATATTTGTTATCGCTATTTCTTTCAATTCTTTTGGGCAGGATAGTACTGAAGCTAAACCATCTAAATTTTCTTTAGGAGCTAGCCCTATTACTTCTTTTTATATTGCTGAAGAAGAGAAGGGAATGCAGTTTGGTTTTGGAGCGGAGCTTAACTTAGATTATAAGTTTAATAACTATCTTTCAGTTGGAGCATTTTTTCGATATTCTAATATAATGAATGCTCTCCATCCCATATTTAACCAATGTGGGACAGAAGGTAGTTTATGTGAAAGAACGTTCGAAGTTTTTTCAGCAGCAGGATTATTAGTGGAATATAAGGCATTTGATAGGTTCGGTTTTCATATAAGAGTTGGTAAAGAACATCTTAGTGCTCCTAGTAAAACGAATTATATCTATGGAGGAGGAGTTAGTTTTTATCTTCCTCCAACAAAATCGAGAAAGTTTGTTCATAGTTTTAATTTTGTTGCTTATCAAAGTAATAATTTAGCTTTTCCTGAGTGGAGGAGAGATCCAATTAATGGATCGGTTGATCAGGTTACTATTTTCTACGATGCAATCATCTATCAATTGGGTTGGAGGATTCAGTTCCATGGGTTAAAGCCTAAAAATTAAAAAATTAACACTATTTAACATTCTAAGTTAAAGTCAGCATTGAGACTGTTAAAACCCTTTTCTTTTTCACTATTGTACAATATTTTACTCAGATAAAAAGTCAGTAATCTCCAATAGTTTGTTTGCCTAACCTTTGCTTCATTTCTATGTTTGTTTAGAATTTTAAAACGAACATTATGGAAGGCATTATCATTTTAATATTACTTGCAATTTTGGCAGTCCCAGTTATTTTACTGATTTGGGTAAAAGTATCAACAGGAAATTCGATACAAGAAGTCGCCAACAAATTAAATTCTCTCAACATTAAGATAGATCAAATTGGCGTTGAAAAGAAAAAGAAGAAAACTCCAGAGGAAGATCCAGTTATCGTTAACGAAAATTTATTAACCTTAATGGAAACACTTCCTGTTGAGGAGAAAATTGAAGAACCAAAAGAAAGTAAGGCAGAAATTATAAAGGAAGAAGTTAAACCACAAGTGGTTCAGTCTGTAATTCCTGAAAAGAAAATTGAGACTAAAGTAGTAATCCCTCAAAAACCAAAGCAAGCAGCTTTTGTAAAACCTAAAAAGGAAAAGAAAAGAGATATCGAAAAATTTATTGGAGAAAACTTAATCAATAAAATTGGTATAGGAATTTTGGTTTTAGGGATTGCCTATTTTGTTAGGTATGCTATAGATAAAGAATGGATAAGCGAAATAGGTAGAGTAGCTATTGGGATTTTAAGTGGAGGAATTTTAACACTGTTTGCTCACCGAATGAGAAAAACATTTACAGCTTTTAGTTCAGTGTTAGTTGGTGGAGCCATGGCAGTATTTTATTATACCATTTCAATTGGGTTTCATGAGTATGAATTGTTTAGTCAGCCAGTAGCATTTTCTTTAATGGTATTAATAACAGGGTTTTCAGTCTTACTATCCATTAGTTACGATAGAAAAGAATTGGCCATTTTAGGATTGATAGGAGCCTTTTCTACACCGTTAATGGTTAGTAATGGTGGAGGAAATTACCAAGTACTGTTTAGTTATTTAGCCATTGTAAATATTGGAATGTTGGTATTGTCCTATTTCAAAAAATGGAATGTAGTAAATATACTTTCATTTGCTTTTACAGTATTGATGTATGGCGGTTGGTTTGTCTCTAAAGTAATTAATGTGGAGGCAGCTCCATATCAAGGCGCATTTTTATTTGCTGGATTGTTTTATGTGATTTTCTTCTTTATGCACATTGTAAATAATGTAAAAGAGAAAAGAAAATTTAAAGGATATGAGTTTGGCTTAATGTTAAGCACCACAGCATTGTTTTATGCTGCGGGAATGTCAATACTTTATCTATCTGGATACAAACAATTTCAAGGCTTATTCACTATTGGTTTAGGGGTGTTTAATTTACTGTTTGCATTCCCATTATTTAAACGACAAAACGTAGACAAGTCATTGATATTTTTGTTAATAGGAATAGTATTGACCTTTGTGAGCTTAGCTGCTCCAGTACAATTGTCAGGTAATTACATTACCTTATTCTGGACTACTGAAATGGTATTGTTGTTATGGTTAGGACAGAAGTCAAACATCAAGTTTATGAAATTTAGTTCATTGGTGATCTTGTGTTTGATGTTGGTTAGTTTGGTTATGGATTGGCAACAAATTTATTTCGATTATGGAACTTCTTCATTAGCTATAATCATCAATAAAGGATTTATAACAACTGTGTTTAGTATAGTAGGAGTTTCAGCTTACACGAGATTGTTAAACAATGAGAAAGGTGAAAGCTTTCTGCCAAGCGTTGGTGTTCAGTTTATGAAAAACATGTCAGCTATTATAGTTGGAACATTAATTTATTTAATTGGAGTAATTGAAATAGGATTCCAAATAGGTGACCGACTAAACTATTCTGAATTGTCAGTAATAAGTATAATGGGCTACACTTATTTATTCTTATTAGGCTTGTGGTTGTATGCTAAGAGAACTAGTAATCTTTTTTTAGATAAAGGGATTACGTTTGTTTCCATTATTGTATTGGTGTCATACCCATTATTTTATGGAGTAGAAGGTGCTATTAGAGCAGATTATTTATTAGGAGAAGTATCATTTTTAAATTTCTTAATACAATATGTTAATCTAGCAATGATTGTATTAATAGCTATTCAGCTGCTTAAGAATGTTAGGGAATGGTATGGATTAAGAACGGATATTGGAAAGGTAATAGTTTGTGGTTTGTCATTTTTTGGATTGGTTGTAGCAAGTATGCAATTAAATCATCAGGCTTTATTAATCTTCTTTGATCAGTTTCAAGAAAATGCACATTTCATTAATAAGCAAACAGTAAAAATTGGATACCCAATTATATGGGGTATTAGTTCTTTTGTATTGATGTTGGTAGGAATGAAATACAAGTACAGAACCCTAAGGATTATTTCATTGAGCATATTTAGCGTGATATTGGTTAAGCTGTTCTTATTTGATATTAAGGGAGCTTCAGAAGGAGGTAAAATAGTCGCATTTATTTTACTGGGTGTGCTGCTTTTAGTGATTTCATTTATGTATCAAAAATTAAAGAACCTTTTGTTAGATAATGGTTCTGATAAAAAATAGAAATATGAAAAAGTTAATGTTTGTTGTTCTCAGTTTGCTGCTTACTGGTAATCTTTTTAGTCAAGGTTATCAGTGGCAAGCTGAGTTGCTAAAAATTGATTCAGCAGGGTTTTACAAAATAGATTTAACTCCTGATATAATAGCTAAGCTAAATCCGCAGTTTTCTGATATCCGAATAAAAGATGGTAAAGGAAAGGACGTTCCTTATTTTATTGAAAAAGAACCTTTTTCGCTTACAAAACGGGTGTTTAAGGAGTACCAAGTAATCGAAAAAATAAAATGGAGAAATGGAGCAACTGTTTTGGTAGTTGAGAATAAAGATAAAGACACCATTAATAATATTCAGTTGCAGATTAAGAATTTTGATGTAAGAAAGCATTTAGAATTAGCTGGTAGCGATGATTATAATAATTGGTATACTATTAAGGAAAACTATATGTTTAGATCTGCTAATGGCAGTAAAACGACTTCTGAAGTTAAGAGTTTAAATTTTCCTTATACTGATTACAAGTATTACCGAATTATAATTTATGATGTATTTAGTTTGCCAGTTAATGTAATGAAAATAGGCTATTTTGATACGTATGAAGAGCAAGGTAAATTCAAGAAAATAACTAGCCCAATCCTAACTCGTATTGATAGCGCTAAAACTAAGCAGACTTATATCAAAGTAAATTTTAAGGAAACTCCATATTTTGATAAGCTGACAATTAGGGTAGATAAACCAGCGTATTATTATAGAAATGCAAAAATCTGTTTTAAACATACCAACAAAAAAGGGAGGGTATATTATGAGGTTGAAGATTACATTACCTTAAATTCTAACAGTGATTTTACTATTCATTTTTCAGATTTTAAGCATAAAGAATTTTACCTTGTAATAGATAATGAGGATAATCCACCATTAGAGAATATAGAGATCGAAGCCTACCAATTAAATAGATTCTTAATAGCACATTTAGAGTTGGGCAACAACTATAGATTAGTTTTTGAAAATGAGAACATTTATGAACGACCAAATTACGATATCAATCATTTTAAGTATAAGATTGGAAAGGATAGCCCCGTGTTAACTACTGGAAATGTCTCTAGTATTCAATACAAAGAAACAAAAAAGGCAATAACTTCTACATTATGGATGTGGGGAGCAATAGCTTTAGTAGCTTTATTGCTCGGTTACATGTCTTATAAGATGGTAACAGAAATGGAGAAAACTAAATGACAATAGTAAATAGATATTATAGAGGTTTTGTGTTGGTAGCGGTTTTCATCGTTACGGCTATCGCACTTAACTTCTTAGATCCAATAGCACAAGATTTGGCATATCATAGGTTTTCTGATTGCCGTACTTATATTGGAATACCTCATTTTATGGATGTGGTAAGCAATATCCCTTTTTTGATCATTGGATTTATGGGTATTCGATTAGCGCGTAAAGCATTTGGAAAAGATACCATGGCCAATTTCTTAATGACTTTTGTGTTATTTGTAGGGGTGTTTCTTACTGGGTTAGGCTCAGCGTTTTATCATTATGCGCCCAATAATTTTACATTGATTTTTGACAGGCTACCAATGACCCTCGTTTTTACTGCTTTTTTTGCAACAATCATTTATGATTATGTGGACAAAAGAGTTGGAGCTTGGGTTTTTTACTTTCTGTTAGTTGTTGGTGCATACAGTATTTTCTATTGGTACTATACCGAAATTATAGGTAAAGGTGATTTACGTTTGTATGCTTTTATTCAGTTTTTTCCAGTAGTTGCTGTACCATTAATTTTAGTGTTTTATAAAAATAGGGAGTTGTATACTAAAAGATTATTGTATGTATTTGGGGCCTATATTTTAGCTAAACTTTTCGAGCATTTTGATACTCAAATCTTTGAGTTTTTAGGATTTGTAAGTGGTCACACTATTAAACATTTACTGAGTGCATTGGCAGTATATTATATTTATCAAATTTATCAAAAACGATTGTTTAGTTGAAAAAGAAAATTCTCATAGCATTAATTTCTTTATTGGTATTACTAATCCTGTTGTTGTAGTTAAAGATGTAACGATTGTAGAGGTCGATCCCAACCGAATTAAAAAAGATGTGGAGGCCTTGTGTTCTACTTCAGAATACCGAAATGCGGAAAATGTAGAGTCATTAAATGAAGCTGCCAGTTACATTGCTGATGAATGGTTAAAGTTGGGACTAAAAGTAGACACTCAAGCCTACATGGTAAAAGGAACAGAATACAAAAACTTAATTTGCTCTTTTGGACCAAAAGATGGAGAAAGAATTATTGTTGGTGCTCATTATGATGTTTGTGAGGAACAAGCTGGAGAAGACGATAATGCAAGTGGTACCGCTGGAATATTAGAGCTGGCTCGTTTATTACAAAAACATCAACCTAATTTAACTTACCGGATAGATTTGGTGGCGTACACTTTGGAGGAGCCTCCATATTTTAGAACAAAATACATGGGGAGTGCTGTTCATGCTACTTATTTACATCACAATAACATCCCCGTAAAAGCAATGATTTGTTTAGAGATGATTGGTTATTTCTCTGATGAAAAAGGCTCACAAGATTATCCAATAGGTTTATTAAAGTTGTTTTACCCAAACACAGGAAATTATATTAGTGTGGTAAGTAAAATGGGAGGAGGTAATGGTAAACTCACTCGTAAAGTGAAGAAAGCAATGAAAAGAGGAAGTGAAATTGATGTAACTTCAGTAAATGCACCAGCAAATATGCCAGGCATTGATTTTTCTGATCATTTAAATTATTGGAAATACGATTATCCAGCAGTTATGATTACTAATACAGCCTTT
>JAESUI010000231.1 GCA_016763135.1 Flavobacteriales bacterium | reverse complement strand
CTGCAATGCATAATAAAAAACGAGTTATTGAAGCTTGTGAATTACACCTTAACCGTATTTTAGAAACTAAAGTAGAGCTTGATGTAACTATTTCTGCGATCCCAAAAGCTCCTGAACCTCCTAAAAGCAAGAACCCTTTGCCTAATGTAAAAAACATTATTGCAATTGCATCTGGAAAAGGTGGTGTTGGAAAATCTACTATTACTGCAAATTTAGCAATTGCTTTAGCCCAAAGAGGATATAAAGTAGGCTTAGTAGATGCTGATATTTATGGGCCTTCTATGCCATTAATGTTTGATGTAGAAAACGAAAAACCAATGCCTATTGAGAAAAATGGAAGGAATCTTATTAAACCAGTAGAAAGTCATGGTGTAAAGCTATTATCCATTGGTTTTTTTGCAAATACAGATCAAGCTGTTGTATGGAGAGGGCCAATGGCAACAAGAGCATTAACTCAACTTTTTACTGAAGCTGATTGGGGAGAACTTGATTATATGTTGATTGATTTACCTCCTGGAACTGGAGATATTCATCTTTCATTAGTACAAACTGTTCCTGTTACAGGTGCAATAATTGTAAGTACACCACAAAAAGTAGCATTAATTGACGCTCGTAAAGCAATTGGAATGTTTAGCCTTGAACAAATTAATGTCCCTATTTTAGGAATGATAGAAAATATGGCTTATTTCACACCAGAAGAATTGCCAGAAAATAAATATTACATTTTTGGAAAAGACGGCTTAAAAAGTTTAGCTAAAGAAAATAATCTTCCACTATTAGGTGAAATTCCATTAATACAAAGCATCAGAGAAGCTGGTGATGCTGGAAGACCAGCCATTTTACAAGAAACATCTACTCAAGCAATTGCATTTAATATGTTTGCTGATAATGTGATTACCGAAGTAAATAACCGAAACGAAAAATTAGATCCAACTAAAAAAGTAGAGATAACCAATATGGATGGTTGCTCTACTAATTAATATTTTCTTAAATTGCAGTAGTTTAACTTATGAGTAATCAACAATTAATAGAAAAAATCAATGTCGCTTTAGAGCAAATTCGCCCATTTTTAATGGATGACGGAGGAGATATTGAATTGGTTGAAATTACTGATGACTTAACGGTTAAAGTTAAATTTCTAGGAGCCTGTAGCTCTTGCAATATGAATCCTTCTACCTTAAAAGGTGGGGTTGAAGAAGCCATCAAAAAAGTAATTCCAGAAATTAAAGCAGTAATAGCTGTTGAAGAAGCTGCAGAAGTTTAAGAAAGTTTTGCTGTCAATAATCTCATCTCCATAATTGGAGAAATCTTTTCGTATAAAATATTATAAACAGCATCAAGAATTGGCATATCTACCTTGAATTTTTTGTTGATTTCATAAATCCCTTTGGCTGCATAATATCCTTCTGCCACCATATTCATTTCTATTTGAGCTGAACGAACAGAATATCCTTTCCCTACCATACTTCCAAAATTTCTGTTTCTCGAAAACTGAGAATATGCCGTTACCAATAAATCTCCTAAATAGGCTGATGATTTAACATCTCTATGAATAGAATGTACTGCATCAATAAATTCTTTTATTTCTCTAATCGCACTTGAAATTAATACTGCCTGAAAGTTATCTCCATAACCTAATCCGTGACAAATACCACTTGCAACTGCATAGACATTCTTTAAAATAGCTGACAATTCCGTTCCTAATAAATCATCTGAAGTAGAGGTATTGATATATCTACAACTCATTGCTTTAGCAACATACAATGCAATTTTTTCATCTTGGCAAGCAATGGTTAAATAAGATAACCTTTCTAATGCAACCTCCTCTGCATGACAAGGCCCAGCAATCATTCCTATTCTATTCCATGGAACATTAAAATTAATGTTAAAGTACTCAGCTGGAATTTGATTGTATTCTGGAATTACACCTTTAATCGCAGAGATAATTATTTTATCCTCTATACCTGAAATCTCAATCCCATCAAAAGCTTGAGCTAAAAAAGCCGAAGGTACAGCAACAATCAAAATATCAGATTCATCTACAATTTTTTGTAAATCAGTATCAATATTCAATTTCTCAGGTTCAAATTCAATTGATTGAATATATCTTGGGTTATGATGGAATTTTGTAATGTAATCAGCACATTCTTTATCTCTCATCCACCAATTAACAGTCTCTAAATTCTCTGTAAGAATTTTAACGATAGCTGTTGCCCAACTTCCGCCACCTAGTACTCCTATTTTTTGATCAAATTTCATTCAAGCACAAATATACTATTCTCCTATAACTAAAAGCTTCTATTTGTTTATAGGAAATTAAGTGCTTATCAATGTTATTTTATTAAGGTTACTCTTCCTCGATAATTATGATATTCATTCAGCACATCTTTTACCTTTACCACATATACATATACATCTTCTTGAACCATGCTCCCATTATATAATCCGTCCCATGATACATTTTCTTTTTTACCCGAATCGTGCATTAAGAGGATCCCCCATCTATCATAAATTTTCACATCTATTTCTTTAAAGCCAAACCCATCAATAAAAAAATAATCATTTATCCCGTCTCCATCAGGAGTAAATACGTTTGGTATCCATACCGCAAAAGATGGATTAATTTTTATTTCTCTTCTCACGGTATCTTTACATCCATATTCATTTTCGATGTATAATGAAGTTATATATGTTCCAGAAGCATCATACTCATGAATAGGGTCAGAAACACCAGAAGTAGCACCATCTCCAAAATCCCAATACCAACTACTAGCTATTTCTGATTGATCTATAAATGTAATTTCCTTATTATAAACATCAGTAATTTCAGGTGTTACTATGAAATCAGCTAAGGGTATTGGATAAACTGTTATCATGTTAGGGATTGTAAGAGTATTCTCGCATCCTTTATCTGAAATAGCAGTTAAAGAAATATCATAACTTATAGAAGCAACTCTTGAGTAATTCTCAAAGCAATAAGTCGGGAATTGATCGTTAGAAATAGCTCCATCTCCAAAATTCCACTGATAGGTATTAATAGCTCCAGAACTAATTGTTGTATTATTATTTATAAATTCTACGCATAATGGGGCACATCCCACAGCTTGTTGTCCAAAGCTTATTTGAGGTAATGGATTCACATTAATATTTTGAGTTAGTGTGTCTGTACAACCATTTGAATTCACAATTAATGTTACTGGAAAAACACCATCATTACTAAATGTAAAGGATGGGTTTTGGTTATTTGAAGTTCCCAAGCCATTAAAATCCCAATTGAAACTAGCAATGTTTCCTCCTGTTGTAGATTGATTAATAAATACTGTAGCGTTGCCTACACAAACCTCATTAAAATTAAATGCAGCAACTGGCGGTGCTTCAACTAACACATTAATTATTGTATCGCTTGCACATGTTCCTGCAGCATAAACACTCAGTTTCACTGGATGAATTCCAGATGTGCTAAAAATATAACTGGGATTCTGAGTCGTATCATCTACAACTCCATCATTATTAAAATCCCAATTCCAGTTGGTAATATTAGCTGATGGTGAAGATATATCAGTAAAATTAGTTGGTGTTCCTACACAAACAGTAGTAGCAGTAAAGTTTGATGTCATTGATGAGCTTCCTCCAATATTTACCTCCAATGTTACAATACACCCAGCTGAAGAAATCAAATCGACAGAATACAATCCAGGAGAATTTACACCGATAGAGGGTGTTGTTTGTCCTCCTGGACTCCATAGATAGGCTCCGTTAAACGGATTTGGAGCATTTAATGTAACTGCTCCTGCACAGATAATAGTATCAGAAGCTATAATTTGTAAGGATTGACAAGATGCCTCAATGTACACATATCCAGCATGACCACCTTGTTTACAATCTCCAACAGTAAATTCAACCGTAACATTCTGACCAATATAAGCCTGTAAAGGCACTGTTATGGTTGACCAATCCTTATATTGCAAATTACCTAAATTAACCCAGCCAGGAGTTCCATCTCCGGCTGTTGCCTGATATTCCGCACAGGTAATGGAATTCCCATTTTGATCATAAATCCTCGCCATGAAGAAAGGTTTTTCACCCAAACTATGACCAGCAGGGTCTTCCAAAACTGCTGCGTAATTGTAAGAAAAATTAGCATTTGCTGAACTTACCATAAACGTTTGAGACATCCGTGCTGCATGTCGTCTGTCATTCATTCCATCACCCAACATGGCTGTACATCCACTCCCACTAAAAGGACTGGTCATTTGTATAGGTGCATTAGGGTCTGTTCCAGGACTAACAATAAAATGCTGATCTGCGATTAATGATGTAGAAACAGTTGGTGGAAAACCTATTACAGAACCACTTCCCCAGTTAATTGTAGGAACTGGAGTAATAAAACTATACGGTGTGGCATCCACCATCCCTTGAGTTAATACCCAGCCGGTAAAATCACAACTCTGGAAATCCATATTATTACATGGATCACCAGGCCCTTTATCATTGTTGATTTTTTGAGCAAAAATAGAAGCTGAAATTAATAGGGTAATAAAAAGTGTGAGAAAAAAGCATTTGATAGAAGTTCGAGTCAAGGTCATGGCGTGGTTTTTTAAATTATTGTTAAATTTATAACGAGCCGCACTAATTTTCAAACAATGAAACCTCTCTTCTTCTATTTTTAAGTATATTTTAGTAAATTTATCTATCTATATTTCAAATAGTTAATATTTATTTTATATGAATTTCAAACTTAGCAATAATGACCTATTTTTATTAATACAGAGCTTATCCAAAGCTGAAAAACGACATTTTAGGCTATTGCAAAAGGGAGAAACTACTAAAAAGGATTACATCAGGCTCTTTGATTTTCTTTTAAAACAACAATCTTATAATATCAGCCTCGATCTGCGGTTTGTAGAAACGCTCTTCATGGGACTTGCCCCAATCATAGAGTTTTTCACCTTTGACGGCTTCGAACTGCGCGCTCATTATGCGCTTGGCTCCTAAATCTGTGATGTTGAGTTCTGTGGCGCAGTTCTTTGCCTGGTGAGAGAAGGCACGGTAAAAGGAGATCTTGTTACCCTTTTCGATCATCGGTCCAATTTCAGAGGCGTAAGGGAATGCAGCGCGTTTTTGTATATCGGTGAGGCCTTCCTCTCGTTGCACAAATACTTTACGCACATCATTCATCCACATGCCCGTGCGTTCCTTGAACAGATCCCGGATGATTTTCTCAGCTTTGACGACTGAAAGGTTTTTCCTAGTATGGGCATAAGCTCCAGCATACTCATTCAGTTTTTCATCGAACCTTCCTGTTTTCTGGATTTCCTT
Organism: Flavobacteriales bacterium; assembly: GCA_016763135.1. Lineage (GTDB taxonomy): Bacteria > Bacteroidota > Bacteroidia > Flavobacteriales_E > Vicingaceae. The sequence goes on along the minus strand of JAESUI010000231.1, from coordinate 299 downwards.
TTCAAGGATGCAGGTAATCAACATCGCTTCATCAAAATCCGGGTCTGATAACAAACGACCTGAATAACTCTCACGAGCGCCTAAAACGCGATCCATTTCTTTGGGGTCATATTGAATGTCCATTTCACTTCTCCTTTAGTTGGGTTATCGTTGTTGTTTTCGGGTACTCTGAATGCGCCTTTCATTGCCCTGACGACGGTCTTTGACCTTGTTGAAGGCGTGGGTTGGTTTGCCTTGAATCTGGTTTTCACGGCGGGCTGATTGAACCAATGCCTCCAGACCGCGGGTTTCATATTGGT
>JAESUI010000230.1 GCA_016763135.1 Flavobacteriales bacterium | reverse complement strand
TTTTTTTTTAATTCTGGAGCAGGTGCGGACACTGTAAGAGGAATCGCATCTTGGGATGGAATAAATTTATCTCGCCTTGGAAAGGGATTAGATTATTTTAATATTTCAAGTACAGCAGGCCCAGTTTATTCAATTGTTAGGTTTCAGAATGAAATTTATGTTGCTGGAGCAACTATAACAATGGCTGGTGATTACTGGGTTAATGGGATTGCAAAATGGAATGGTACTGTTTGGGATACAATTGCTGGCGGAGTACTTGATAACTGGAATAATAGAGGTGCAATTTATGATATGGAAGTTATTAATAATGAATTGTACATTGCTGGAGGTTTTACTAAAGTGGGTATTAGCCAAATACCTGCCAATGGATTAGCAAAATATGATGGTGTTCAATGGTCTGCTGTAAATAATTTTCCTCAATGGGATTATAATTTCAATAATATAAATATTGTAGATGCCATAGTAGAGTATAATGGAGAGTTATATGTTGGTGGTCGATTTAGTGATTCTAACCCAATTGATTCAATGTATAATATAGCTAAATGGAATGGGAGTAACTGGGAACAAATAGCAAATGGAATTGCTGGAGGATTTTCAACTATAGAGGATATGGTAGTGTTTCAAGGGAAACTATATGTGGCAGGAGCATTTAGTAAAAATGATAACCCAAGCAACCCAGGGAATAGAATTGCAGCTTGGAATGGAAGCAATTGGGAACAAGTTGGAAATATATGGGGTATTACTCCTACTTCATTTGCCTTTATAGATAAAATGACAATCTTTAATAATGAATTGTGGGTTGTGGGTAATTTTCAAAAGGTAGGGAATATGTATTCGCCTCATATTGCAAAATATAATGGAACTACTTGGTGCTCTGTTGGAGATACATTTAATCTTGCATTAGGGGCTTCAGCTGTTTATAATAACAAACTCTATGTTGGAGGTGCTTTTACTATGATTAATAGTGATAATATTTCTCAAATGGCAAAATGGATGGGAGGAAATTTTGTTGATAGCTGTGAAATTTTTGTGGGAGTAAATGAAGAATTAGCAAACAACCATAATCTACTAATTTATCCTAACCCAACAGAAAATGAACTAAATATAGAGTTTTACGTTGAAGGTAAAAGCGATATCAATATATCTATACATAATGTAGTTGGTCAGAAAATCTATGATGAACAAGTACAAAATTGTTTTGGAAGCTGTAAGAAGAAAATTAGCACAGAAACCTTTGCAAATGGTATTTATGTAATTTCTATTAACTTTGGTGAAGGAACAGTTGTCAAGAAAATTGTTAAACAGTAAAGAGTGATAAAAAGAATAGTTGTCATATTATTAATTGTCTTAGTTAATTCCTTCTCAAGCTTTAGCCAAAACTGGCAAGGTTTGGGAACAGGGATGAATAGTACTGTAAGAACCTTTTACACAGACACAATAGCTAACAAGCTATATATGGGTGGAAATTTTACCGTATCAGATGGTGATACCACTTGGGCTATAACATCATGGGACGGTGTAGCCTTTGATTCTTTAGGAGGGGGTATGTTAGAAGCAAACGGTCCATTCCCTGTCTTAGCAATAACACGGTATAATGGAAATATTTATGCAGGAGGATTGGGCAGTTCAGGGCTTGCAAAATGGGATGGTAATACGTGGCAAACTGCTGGGGTTAATGGGTCTGTTGGTAGCCTTGAAGTTTTTAATAATGAATTGTATGTTGGAGGTGCATTTGATAGTGTTGGAGGAATAGCAGTTAACGGATTAGCAAAATGGAATGATACCACTTGGTCAGACGTACACGCACTACCTAATTACACGCTTTCGGGTAACAACTTTGTACACGCCATAATTATGTATCAAGGAGAATTATTTGTGGGTGGTAACTTTAGTGGTAATGGTGGTGAAAACTGTGTAAAGTGGGATGGTGCATCTTGGCAAGTTATAGGGGGTGGATTCTTTGGTGGTAATGCGGATGTAGCTACTTTTGAAATCTATAACAATGAACTATATGTCGGTGGCTCATTTCATAAGGCAGATGGAAATACTGCGGATGCCGTGGCTAAATTGAATGGCAATGTTTGGGAAGATGTAGGTGGTGGGATGACCAGTGTTAACGCAACCGTATTTGACCTGCAAGTTTTTAATAATGAATTGTGGGCAGCAGGGGGATTCACAATGGCAGGTGGAGTACAAGCCGTTTCAGTAGCAAAGTGGGACAATAGCCAATGGTGTGCATTAGGAGTTGCTCTAATGGGTAATGGAATGCAACAAATGGGGGTCTATAATAATGAACTATATTCTGGTTGTGATGTAGTATTCGATAATGATACTTTGAATTTTATAGCTAAATGGGCGGGTGGAAATTTCACAGATACTTGTGGGACAATCGTAGGGATAGAAGATAACGCTGAATTAGAAAGTGGAATAACAATTTACCCAAATCCTAATAATGGAAGTTTTACAATTGAAATGAGAGATTATGAAAATGTAGCTATTCAAATCTTCAATGTTACTGGACAACTTATATTACAAAAAACATTGAACCAATCTCCTACCAAATTTGACTTAACCGAATACTCAAAAGGCATGTATTTTATCAAGGTGTTTACTGATAACCAAAGTGTTAGTAGTAAAATAATTAAAAATTAATTACGGGTCATTCTTATAATTTCATTTCGAATAATAATGCACGATCAAATTCAATTAGATAGTTCGCATCATGAGTAACCTTATGAGAACCTTTATCTCCTAAGCTGCTTAAAAGCTGAATTTTTTTTTGCTTATTTTTAACAGATGCGACATATCCATTTCGTTTTATATATCATAATCATAGTTACACTGATTTCTTGTGCAGAGAAAGAATGTCTTTTAATGCCTTCCAAGAGCGTTGCTCAAGTTTATTTAAATACCGAACATAGTATAGGTACTAGAAAAAAGAAGCTAAGCTCCATACAAATAGTTAAAGATTCAAATGTTGTATATCAAGGGTTTTGTGGTATAGAATTGCATGGGAATTCAACACGATTTGCATCCAAACAAAGTTATGAGTTTGAGTTACGCGATAGTTTGGGGGAAGAACAAACACAAGTATTGTTAGATTTTGCACCAGAGGAGGATTTTATCTTGTTATCTAATTACTTTGATAGAAGTTTTACTAGAAATGCCTTAGCATTCTTTCTATGGGAGCAACTAGGTCATTACGCACCAAAGTATCATTTTGTTGAACTTTTTTTTAATGATGAATATAAGGGTTTATACATGTTGGTTGAGAAAATTAAGGTTGATGAAAATAGATTGGCACTAGAAACACCTGAACATCCAGATGAAAATTCTTGGTTGGTAAAATTAGATTGGGACGATTCGAATCTTTTCGTGTTTTCTGAGACCATTGGAGGTAGCAGAAGTTTTAGTTTGTTTTATCCTAAACCATCTAAAGTCAGTTCAGAGCAATATGCTCTAATTAAGGAGGACCTTAGCCAAATGAATATTTCCTTTGAGAATATTTTATCAAAGGATAATACTAAAGCTAGTATTGATTCCCTAATTGATGTAGAATCTTTTGTTGATTTTTTTATACTAAATGAGTTGAGTAGAAATCCTGATAGCTATACAACAAGCACCCATTTGTATCGCAAAAATGCTAAAATTCATATGGGTCCTGCATGGGATTATGATTTAGCATTTGCTAATACTGAGCACATTCCTGATAGAAGTGCTTCATCAGGAACCACACCAAATTGGATGGATGCATTAGCTTTTCATCATATTAAAAAGGTTGATTATAATAAAATTGATGGTTGGGTGTTTGCAGAGAAAGGATTTTTTTCTTCTTACAGAAGGATGCCAATCTGGTGGCATTTATTAAGTTGTGATTCTCGTTTTAAAGAACTTTGTGTGAAACGACTAAATTATTTAACCGATAGATTTTCTCAGGATGAATTTCAAAGGTTCATAGATGATTTTTCAGGTGATTTTGAACAATATATAGATAAGGATGAAGAAAAGTGGAGTGAAGAGGATAAAATGGACCTACTTCATTTAAGAAACAAAGAAAAAAATTCAAAAGAGGATCGTGAAAGAGTTAAAACCTTTTATTTGGCCAGGATGGAGTGGATGAGAGAAAACATCATGAAATTGGATTGTCACAATCCAATTGACCAAATATTAAACTCAAAACAGGATACAGTAATTAAAGTAAATGTAGCATCTAAGAGCTTTCAGATAAACTTCTTACCCGATACGAATTTGTTTGATGAGTATAAATATCGGATAATTAATGAGATAGGAATAGTGGTAGATACTGGTAGCACAACAGAAGCGAATCTTCAGATTTTTCACCAAAAATGGGAGCCAGGTAATTATTATATAGAGATTGAAGCCACTGAGTATTGGGGGCCAAATCACCCCTCGTATTCTTACGGGCCTGAATGGTACTACAGAATGTTTAAAGTGGTTGTAAAAGATTGATTTCATTCTGTTCAGTCCAATAAGCATTGTTATGTTAAATGAGTTTTTACTCAACCAAGCGCGGTATTCAGCGCGGTATTTCGCAGAAATTGGCATTAAAATGCAGTGAAATGTTCTAAAACGCAGGTATTATTTACGCCTTAAAATCTTGTGTCCATATAAAAAGTAAGTAAGAAAAGAATTAAAAATAAATTATTATTTAATTTTTTTATGGTGTAATG
>JAESUI010000229.1 GCA_016763135.1 Flavobacteriales bacterium | reverse complement strand
TTAACGGTGTGGTTTGTACGATGATCTTTCACTCTTCTATCGTCAAGCACGTAACTTCTTATTTGTGCACCCCATTCTATTTTTAGTTTACTGTCTTCTATTTCGCTTCTCGATTCCATTTTTTTACGAATTTCAATTTCGTACAACTGCGATTTTAACAATTGCATGGCTTTTTCTCTATTCTTTAATTGAGAGCGAGTTTCGGAATTTGTAATCATAATTCCTGAAGGTTCGTGACGAAGAATTACTTTCGTTTCTACTTTGTTAACGTTTTGTCCACCAGCACCACCAGACCTAGCAAAATCTAAGGTAATATCTGCTGGGTTTATTTTTATTTCAATGGTATCATCTACTAATGGGTAGACATAAACTGAAACAAAAGAAGTCATTCTTTTCCCTTGAGAGTTAAAAGGACTAACTCGAACTAAACGATGAACTCCATTTTCTCCTTTTAAATAACCAAAAGCAAAGTCCCCTTCAATTTCAATAGTTACTGTTTTAACTCCAGCAACATCACCAGCTTGGTAATCAATAGTTTTAAGTTTACAATTATTTTTTTCTGCCCACATTTGGTACATTCTCAGTAACATTGAGGCCCAGTCGCAACTCTCAGTTCCTCCAGCTCCAGCAGTAATTTGAAGTACAGCATTTAGAGAGTCTTCTTCTGCACTTAGCATATTCTTAAACTCTAAGTCTTCAATTTTTTTAATACAGGAATTGTACTGACTGTCTACTTCTTCTTCAGTGGCTTCTCCTTCTTTATTAAAATCGAAAAGCACTTGAAGGTCTTCTATTTCAGAAGAAACAGATGAATAATTTTCGGTCCAAACTTTGATATTTCTAACCACTTTTAGTTGCTTTTCAGCTCCATCAGGGTTATCCCAAAAATTAGGGTCATGAGTTTTTTGCTCTTCTTCTTCTAATTGAATTAACTTGGCATCAATGTCAAAGGTACCCCCTCAACGCATCCAGGCGCTCAACTAATGCTTTAACTTGTTCTTGAGTAATCATGGGTTAAAAATAATATAAATAATCATTAATTTTAGCTAAATAAAACAAGCAAATGAAAATTTATACTAAAACAGGAGATAAGGGTCAAACATCACTTTTTGGAGGTAAAAGAGTACCTAAACATGATGTTAGAATAGAAGCCTATGGAACTGTAGATGAATTAAATTCTTACATTGGTTTAATCCGAGATCAAGAAATTGACAAGGAAAGTATAGATATTTTAATAGAAATTCAAGACAGGTTATTTACCGTAGGTTCTATTTTAGCTACAGAGCCAGGAAATACTAAAGTGAAAGTTCCCCAGATAAATGAAGAAGATATTATCTTATTAGAGAATGAAATTGATAAAATGAATGAGCATTTGCCAGAAATGAGGTCATTTGTTTTACCTGGAGGACATACGACAGTTTCTTATTGTCATATTACAAGATGCGTATGTAGAAGAGCAGAACGAATTGTCAGCCATTTATCTGAGATAGAAGAAGTTGAAGTAATAGTGTTACAATATTTAAATAGATTGTCTGATTATTTATTTGTATTGGCAAGAAAAATAGTTGTCGATAAAGCTGTTGATGAGGTTCTTTGGAAGCCTCGTATGTAGTTGGTAAATAGCTATTTATTGATTTTCTTTAAGATATTAACAATTGTTCATCATTTTTTGTTGTGTGAATGAACAAAAAATCTATTTTTGCGGTAAGTTAGAAATTAATAGATTAGAATATGTATTGGACTTTAGAATTAGCATCACACTTAGAAGATGCGCCATGGCCAGCATCAAAAGATGAGTTGATTGATTTTGCAATCAGAACAGGAGCACCATTAGAAGTTGTAGAAAACTTACAACAATTAGAAGGGGAAGATGACTCTTATGATAGTATTGAAGATATTTGGCCAGATTATCCAACCAAAGAAGATTTCTTTTTTAATGAAGATGAATATTAACTTTGTTTGAAATAAAAAATTGAAAGCCGTTGTTTTTTTACAACGGCTTTTTTTTGCTAATAATATAACGAAACTATTTGGCAAATTACCCCTACTATAAACCCAACATAAATTTGTAATTGGGTATGTGCTTTAAGAACTAATCTGGATGAACCAATTAGCCCAGCAATTAAAATCGCAAAGATAATGTATGGAGTAATGTAAATTTCTAATAAAATAGAAACACAAATTAACGCTCCAATTAATCCTCCAATACCAATCATATGAGCACTAATCTTCCATTTAATATTAATTATGAAAGCAAGGATAACTGATAATGTAGCACCAATTACAAAATTGAAAATGATTGGGGAAATGGGTGCTTTTTTCAGCATATACAATGTAAAAACATAAAATATAATAGTAAAAGCGTATGGAATGATTCTTTCTTTTTGGGTTTCCATTTCTAAGCTACTAATTAGTTTCCTGTTTAATAACATCAAAGAAATTAATAATGGAATTACAAAAGTACTTGTTCCAACTAAAATAATAAAAGCTCTTTTTAATTCAAAAGGGACGGTATAGTTAATGTAAGAATCAGTATTAAAAATTATGAGCAGCCCTATGACTGGCATAATTAAAGGGTGAAAAAGAGTAGAAATAATTTTGGCTGCTATTTTCATTAAACTTATAGTTCCTTTCTTAAACGAGCAACAGGAATGTTTAATTGTTCACGGTATTTAGCAACAGTTCTACGTGCGATGTTGTAACCTTTATCATTTAATAAACAAGATAGCTTTTCATCAGTTAAAGGTTTTTTCTTATCCTCATCCTCAATATTATCTTGAAGTATTTTTTTAACTTCCCTTGTAGAAACTTCTTCACCACTATCTGTACTTAACGATTCTGAAAAAAATGTTTTTAATAAAAAGGTACCATAAGGAGTTTGTACATATTTACTATTTACTACTCTCGAAATGGTTGAGATATCTAAATTAACTTCTTCAGCAATATTTTTTAAAATCATTGGATTCAACAATGTTTCATCTCCTTCTAAAAAGTAATCTTTTTGATGACGAATGATAGCATGCATCGTAGTAATTAGAGTGTTTTGACGTTGTTTAATTGCATCAATAAACCATTTGGCGGAATCCATTTTCTGTTTTACAAACATTAAAGCATCTTTTTGCGATTTAGAAGGTTTTTCTTTTTGTACTTTATAACCTTCCATCATATCTGCATAGGTTCTACTAACTCTTAATTCGGGAGCATTTCTTCCATTTAAGCTTAATTGTATTTCATCATCTTCAATGGTTAAATTAAAATCTGGCACAATGTGCTGAACTACTTTTGCTGAATCACTTGCTGAATTTCCAGGTTTGGGGTTTAGTTTTAAAATTTCATTTATTACTTCTTTTAAATCTTCGCTAGTAATGTTTAAGCGATCTATTATTTTATCATAATGTTTTTTTGTGAACTCTTCAAAGTAATTTTCTAAAATTTCAATAACATTAAGAGTAAGAAGAGAGTGGTCGCTTTTCTTTTTTATTTGAAGTAGTAAGCATTCTTGTAAATTTCTTGCACCAACTCCTGGTGGGTCAAAATGTTGAATGATGGCTAATATTTTTTCAATATGTTCGGGTTCTGCCATTACATTTTGAGTAAAGGCTAAATCATCTACAATGGCTTCGATTTCTCTACGTAAATAACCCGAATCATCTAAACTGCCAATTAAGTGAAGAGCAATAGTGTGGTCATCATCATCTAAATTAAATAAGGTAAGTTGTGCCTCTAATAATTCTTGAAAAGTAGCACCTCCACTTAAAGGAATCTGTTTTTCTTCATCATCTTTACTGTGGTTACTAATGTTTAATTTATAGGAAGGAGTATCATCATCACTGATATAGGCATCAAAATCAAATTCTTTTTCTGCTTCACTTATTTCTTCCCTTCCAAAATCATCTTCTTGTTCCTCTTCTAGTTCTTCATCTTCTTTACCTTCGTCTAATGCAGGGTTACTTTCCATTTCTTCTTTAATACGCTGCTCTAAAGCAACGGTAGGCAATTGCAACAACTTCATCAATTGTATTTGTTGCGGTGATAATTTTTGCTGAAGTTTTAGACTGAAAGTTTGTTTTAATGCCATAATAAAAAGTTTAAATCATTTAACATGATTTCCTATCCAAATATAAGAAAGGTAAGAGTCATATAATAAAAAGAGCCTTGAATTTTTCAAGGCTCTTTTTATTATATTCAATAATTGGATTTAGCAATACTCGTTAAAAGCTTCTGCTAAATTTTCAGCAATCATTTCTGCTGGTCTTCCTTCAATGTGATGTCTTTCAATAAAGTGTACCAATTTACCATCTTTAAATAACCCCATACTTGGTGAAGATGGAGGGTAAGGTAACATATATTGTCTTGCTTGAGCAACAGCAGCACTATCTACTCCTGCAAAAACTGTAGTTATTTTATTAGGTTTTTTGTCGTTCGTAACAGCAATTCTAGCAGCTGGTCTTGCATTGGCAGCAGCACAACCACAAACAGAGTTAATTACTACTAATGTAGTTCCTTCGCCAGTAATGGCAGCATCAACTTGTTCAGGTGTTGTTAAATCTTCAAAGCCCGCAGAAGTCAATTCTTCCTTCATTGGGGCAACTAATTCTGGTGGATACATATTTTAAGTTTTAAATGTTATTAATAATGATTCAAAATTACGCATTAAAGCATTCTTACATTAAATCAAGATAGCATTAATTTATAAATTCTCCGTTTACCGAAAATATACCACAACTCACCTATTTCCTGTTTCAGGAAATAATAAGCCATCCTACATTTGATTTATAATTTAAAAACAACGATATGAATTCAACAGAAAAATACCACAAACACAAAAGTAAAAAGCGCTCAATCTTAGGATTAATATTTATTACAGTGGGTGCAGTTTTAATTGCTAAAAAAATGGACATTATTCCAGCAAGTATTAGTCACATTATTATTTCTTGGCAAATGTTATTAATAGGAATAGGAACATTTAATATTTTAACCAAAGCAAATTATCGTTCTGGATTAATTTTAATTGCTATCGGTACATTTTTCATTCTACCTAAAATGTTTGATATACCATTTGAAGTTAAAGAAATGTTTTGGCCAGCAATTTTTGTTGTTATAGGAATATTAATGATTACTGTTAGAAATAGACATAAAGGTTTTGCTAAAGGAGAATCATCAGAACATACTATAGATATGCTTACGATAATGGGAGGTGGGAATAGAAAAGTTACTTCAGATCAATTTGTAGGAGGTAAAGTCACTAGTATTTTTGGAGGTAGTGAAATTGATTTAACAGGAGCAACCCTCAAAGATGAAGAATGTATGATTGATGTATTCACTATGTTTGGAGGTGCAGAAATAGCCGTTCCAAGAGGATGGGAAGTACAAGTGGATGTCACTTCTATTTTTGGTGGATTTGATGATAAAAGAGGTCCAGTTGAAAATACTGGAGAAGAACCTAAGAAAGTTTTAATAATTAAAGGCTTTACCATTTTTGGAGGAGGAGAGGTTAAAAGTTATTAATCCGAAAAATCATTACTTTTAGTTTCTATGCTAAACCCGATTACAAGTAATAATAAGTACTTAATTAATTACGCAATGGTGTGGTCCATAATTATTGGAGCACACTTTGCTGTTATGCATTTTTATTACCAATTACCAATTGGAATTTCTGTTGCAGACAGTTTGCTTTTTAATGTGTTTTTCGCTTTTCTTGGAATTAGCTTATGGTATTTGGTAAGGTATAATAAACCAGATCAAAATTTCATCATTATATTTTCGAGTCATGTAGTATCCTCATTATTGGTGATTGGATTTTGGTTAATTAGTGGATACTTAATTCTAAAATATGCAATAGATGATGTTCATTATTTGTCGTTTTTGGATAGTTCTTTTCCTTGGAGAATTATTAGTGGGATATTTTATTATTCAGTTTTCATCTTGGTATACTATGTAGTGGTGTATTATCAGGATATACAAAATAAAGTAAAGCAAGAGGAAAAATTGAAGACATTGATTAAAGAGGTGGAATTAAATGCCCTGAAAAATCAAATCAATCCTCATTTTTTATTTAATAGTTTAAATTCAGTGAGTTCATTAACAATTACTAGCCCTGAAAAAGCACAAGAAATGATTATAAAACTTGCAGAATACTTAAGGTATTCTTTAAGTAATGAACAACAACAAATTACAACCTTAAAAACTGAATTAGACAATATCAAACTCTATTTAGAGATAGAGAAAATTCGTTTTGGGGATAGACTTGATTTTCAATTTAATTGTGATGAAAAAAGCCTACAAGCAAAAATCCCAGCAATGATATTACAACCATTATTTGAGAACGCTATAAAGCATGGGGTTTATGAAAGTACGGAAACAATTAACATTATTTTAGATTGCAAGATTGATAATGATAGCTTAAAACTTTCATTACAAAATGATTTTGATAAAGAAGCAAAACAAACAAAAGGAGAGGGGATTGGATTAAAAAATACAAGAGAGCGATTATTTTTAATTTATAAAAATAATAATTTATTAGCTATTGATAAATCAGAAAATACATATTGTGTTTCCATTAAAATTCCACAAAATGACAACGTATAAAGTAATTATTATTGAAGATGAAAAATTAGCAAGAGACTTAGTCAAAAACTATTTATTGTCTCAAAGTTCTCTTGAATTAATTGGTGAGTTTGAAGATGGTTTTAGTGGCTTAAAAGCAATAAATGAGTTAAAACCAGATATTGTTTTCTTGGATGTACAGATGCCAAAACTAACTGGTCTCGAATTATTAGAATTGCTTGACGAAATACCTCACATTATTTTTACAACAGCTTATGATGAATATGCAATTAATGCATTTGATTTAAATGCGGTAGATTATTTATTAAAACCATTTTCTAAAGAACGGTTTGATAAAGCATTAGATAAAGTATTTCAAAAAATAGGTAGTAATAACTCTTTAAATGGTGTGAATCAGCTTAAAACTCAAGTTGCTGAAAAAACTGTGTTAGATAAGATTGTTGTAAAATCGAATAACAACATTCATGTAATTCCTTTAAATGAAATCAATTATATTGAATCGGAAGATGATTATGTAATGATACATACATCAAATGGGAAGTATCTGAAACATCAAACCATGAAATTTTATGAAGAGAATTTAGATAGTATGTTTATTCGGATTCATCGTTCATACATTGTAAATATTTCACAAATAAATAATATTGAAAAATTTGGAAAAGATACTTACCAAGTGATATTAAAATCAGGAGCTACTTTAAAAGTGAGTCGTTCTCGATATCAAGAACTCAGAGCTATGTTAGGTTTTTAGAATTGATACCCTGTCCAATAATAATAAACAATATTCCAGTAGCCATAAACGCACTAGAAATAAAAAGTAAGATAAAATTTCCTAGAAACGGAATTGAAAGCCCAAGCCCAAATAAAATCAATTCACTTGCAATAAAGCTTATAATTAGTAACGATATACCAAATTTAGTTAAGATTGAATTGGTTTTTAGAAATGATAGTTGAAAGAAAATGGCAAGAATAAAGAAGCTAATAAAACCTATCATTACAAGATGGATATAATCCATTATTAAAAAACGATTTCCAAAAGCTAGTTTTTCTAAGAGAGGTAAAACAGAAGTAAACTGCAGTATTATTTTAAAAATAAATGCAAAAAAGACAATCTGTAATAATAGAAATGTCCACCGATTAAATTTTTGTTTGATTTTTTGAAAACTATTAGCAAGTGATTTTATTAAATAAAATAAGGCAATAAGCTGTAGTATAGCAGCAATGTAACCAAAAGCAATAATATAGTTTCTAAAGCTCATGCCCAACAAGGAAAGTACATATGTCGGCACTATTGATATCGTAAAAAAGACATAAAATAAGTTAGCTTCTTTCTGCTTAAAAGAAATTTTATAATGTTCCAATAACCAAAAGAAAAGACCTAGAATAGCAAAAGTAAACCATCCGTTGTATTGAAAATGCAAGAAGAAATATAGGGCAGCATTAAAGTATTCGGATCCCGCTAATCCTTTTGCAGATAATATTCCAATAGCCCAAGGTCCCAAAGTAGATAATATCATCATCCAAAAACCAACCTTAATAAATTTAATCGAAAAGGAGTGTTTTTCAGCTTTTTCACTTTTTTTGAAATCCTTAAGAAAACGATAAGTAAACCAATAATTTAAGAGCTGAAATAAAGAAGAAAATAGAATAGAAAGCAAAGCATATCCTTGAAAAATAAAAGCAATCATTATCCCTAAAAGAGTAATTATGGTGAGTATAAATTGTAGTCTATACATCCCCTTATCAATAAGCTTATCCGTTAAATAAGACTTAGTAATCAATAAAAATAATGCGGTATAAACCCATCCTTGAAATGCAATATGAGAATGTGCATGTAAAATGTGGTTATAATCAATAAAAATGCTAGAAAAAGGAGCCATTCGCATAATTGAACCAAATAATGCAATGACAAAAAAGAAAGTTAAACTTACTTTACTCCAACTCTTTTTCATGCTTGAATATTTTATTGACAATATACTTTGCTAGTGTGTAGTTGTATTTTTCATTTGGATGACCATCACCAATAATGGTATATTGCTCATTATTAAAATCAGGAATAATAGAAGATATAAAGTAATGTTCAATATTATTTTTCTATAATTCAGCATGAAGCTTTTGTTCATTTTTGTTGTTAAAATCCGTTCTTCCAAGAATAATGATAAACTTAATCTCTTTCTCTTTTAAAAGATTATTCATGGTGTTTATTATTTCAGAAACCCTAATTACATCTTTATCTTTAACTCTTGGATAAAAAACAGATTTAAATAAATAGGAGTTTTCCCAAATTGTTTTGAGTCTTAATGTGAGGTAGTTTTCTTTTATTAGTCTATTTTCATTAAAGCTTCCTTTAAAAAGTAATTGATTGTTTTCGAACTCATACAAAGGACCATTAGAATCCCATATTGTATGCCCTGCAGCTCTTCTAAAGTGGGTAGGAATAAAAGAGTAAATAACACAGGATTGAGAAAGGTTCTTTTGATTGAGAATATTGTTTTCAATAATTTTTAGGGCTTGGTGAGTTCCATAACCGCTAAATCCGTAATTAGAGATGTTGTATTTTTTATTAGAAAACTTATTTACAAAGTATGGAAGTGTTTGATTATCATTTAATCCATCACCAAAAATATGAGAACCACCTAAAAAAGATAAATGAATTGTTGATGTGTCATTATTATTTGGCACTAATCGTTTGCCATTTAAAAAACTATAATTAGCTTCATAAACAATAGTGTCATTATTCTTTCTAATTGCAGAAACTTGAAAACTAGTGTCTTCTTTTGGGCCATATCCAACATGTAATTTCTTTCCAGCTACAAATTCATTGTCAAAAAATGAACCTGAATAAGAAACATTTTTGTTTATATTATCTGCATTACTAATATGGGAGTACAGTTCGAAAATAAAAACTGCTATAAAAATGGCAGCACTATTATATAAAAAATACTTCCACTTTACTTTTTTCGTTTTTAACCCAAAATATATCAGTACACTAAAAAATATGAAACAAAATAATGGAATTCCAAAATCGTATACAAGAACTCTAATCATAACTGTGTTTACAAAAGTAAAGCGTTTTATTTTCTTTTTTTCTCAAAAAATTGAAGAAGGATTTCACTACAAACAGCTTTCAGAACACCCGTTTCTATTTCTGTTTTAGGGTGTAACAATTTTTCTTGGTGTTTAGCAAAACCTCTTTTCTTATCACTTGCACCATAAACTACTTTTTTTAACTGGGTCCAATAACTAGCCCCAGCACACATTACGCATGGTTCAAGCGTGACATAAAGCGTACATTCATTTAAATATTTTCCACCCAAAAAATCAGTAGCTGAGGTAAACGCAATCATTTCTGCATGAGCTGTAACATCGTTTAGCCGTTCAGTCATATTATGAGCACGAGCAATAATTTTATTGTCACAAACAATAATTGCACCCACAGGAACTTCATCCTCATCAAAAGCCCTTTGGGCTTCTTTAAAAGCTTCTTTCATAAAATGCTCATCAGAAAAAATAGATAGCATTTTAAGTTGTTAAAGATTTATTTTTAAAATTGGCGATAATAGACCAGCCAATATAAATGAGAATAATTGTAGGCATGGCAACAATATTCGTTAATGACAATAGTGCTAGCCATATAAAAAGAAAAGTAAGAGGGAGTTTGTTTTCAGACCATTTTAAATTCTTAACCTTTAAAGAAAACATAGGAACTTCGGCAATTAGCATGAATGATAGTAAGATGCCAGAAGTTAGCATAATTAATGGGTTCGAAATAATTGGCATAATGAATGAGTTTACATCAATAATTTTTGGTAGGTCTGGGTGAAAATAAATGATAACTACAAAAATGTAAAATGCAGCATGAGCAGGAACTGCCAGTCCTATAAATGAAGTTGTTTGACGTGTATCAATATTAAATTTTGCTAACCTAATTGAAGATAAAATAGGAATTAAAACTGCTAAATAAAGTAACCAAGGATAATCTGTTATGATTTGTACGGGGTGTTCTTCTTGAAGTAATACAGTAAATTTATACAGAAGCATACCAGGAGCAACTCCAAAAGCAACCATGTCAACCAAAGAATCTATTTCTTTTCCTATAGGATTATTAACTTTAAGAGCTCGAGCTGCAAAACCATCAAAAAAATCACAGACACAAGATCCAATTAATAAATATGCTGCAATATCTAACTTGTTTTCAAAAATTAATACAATAGCCAAACAACTTAGTATTAGACTAAGAATAGATATTGCATTTGGAATCTGGTTTTTCATATAGATTATTAAGTGAACAAATTTAATAAAATAAAATTTTTAGCTTATAAAACGAATTTTTATTTGCTGTTAAAGCAATAAAATCAGGCTAATATAGTTCATCAGTAACGAAAGAATAACTTAATGACTAAGTAATTCGTATTATTTAGTG
>JAESUI010000228.1 GCA_016763135.1 Flavobacteriales bacterium | reverse complement strand
TGTATTGCAAATTGCAAATTTTGTAATTTTTTTAGAGTCCCTGGGCATAAAGAGGCTTATGTAACTTCTATGGCAGAATACAAAATAAAGATTGAGGAGACCATTAAATATGGAGGGAATCAATTATTATTGCAAGGAGGACATCATCCAGACTTAGGCCTAAAGTTTTATGTAGACACTTTTAAGGGGATTAAAGAAATGTTTCCAGACATTAAGCTACATTGTTTAGGCCCCCCAGAAATTGCACACATTGCTAAGCTCGAAGGGATTTCTCATACAGAAGTATTAGTTGCATTAAAAGAAGCCGGTTTGGATCCTTTGCCTGGTGCTGGAGCAGAAATTTTAAACGATAGGGTAAGAAGATTAATTTCTAAGGGAAAGTGTTCAGGTAGAGAGTGGCTAGATGTAATGAAAGCTGCTCACCAACTAAACATAACAACCTCTGCAACAATGATGTTTGGGCATATTGAAACAATAGCTGAAAGATTTGAGCATTTAGTATTATTAAGAGATGTGCAAAGTGAGAAACCAGGAAATTCTAAAGGGTTTTTAGCATTTATTCCATGGCCATTTATGGATGACGGTACATTATTAAAACGAGTAAAAGGCGTATCGAATAATGTAACTGATGATGAATACATCCGTATGATTGCATTGAGTAGAATAATGTTGCCGAACATTGAAAACATACAAGCATCTTGGCTTACAGTTGGAAAAAAAACAGCACAAACATGTTTACATGCTGGAGCTAATGATTTTGGCTCAATTATGATTGAAGAAAATGTTGTTTCTGCTGCTGGAGCTCCACACCGTTTTACAGCTGACGGGATACAAGAATCAATTAAAAAAGCGGGATTTGAACCTCAATTAAGAACTCAGGAATACGAAGAAAGAGAACTTCCAAAAAACATGGAACAGCAATTAATTGATTATTAATGCAATCTTAACCTATAAAAAATCGTCTTTACGTTACGAGTGGGCTATTTCATTTTATTAACGGTAGAAATAAGTGCTCAAAAAATAGTAACTTTATTGGTTCTAAATGTTGAAGAAACTTATATATATATTACTTTTTTTAGTTTCAGCTAATGCTTTTGCTACTCACAATCGAGCGGGGGAGATTACATTTGTTCATATTACAGGATTAACTTACGGAATAACCATTACTACTTACACAAAGGATTCGAGTCCGGCTGACAGGCCAAAGTTAGAAATTCGTTGGGGAGATAATAGCCCGTTAGATTCTATACCTAGAATAAGCGATCAGTTGCTAGGGAACGATATTAAGAAAAATGTGTACTACGAAGAGCATACTTACCCAGGGCCAAGTCCATCAGCTTACATTATTAGTGTTGAAGATCCAAATAGAAATGCAGGGATTCTAAATATTCCAAACTCTGTTAATGTGGTTTTCTATTTACAGACGGAGTTATATATAAACCCTTTTATGGGGATAAATAACTCTCCTGTATTATTGAATCCACCCATAGATAACGCTTGTGTTGGGTCAATTTATATACACAACCCTGGGGCGGTTGATTCTGATGGAGATAGTTTGTATTATTCTTTACAACAAAGTTTAAAGGAAGGGGGGCAATTTATTCCTAATTATCAATTTCCTCAAGCATCAAATTTTATTACCATAAATAATTTTACTGGAGATTTAGTCTGGGACTCTCCAATTTCCCAAGGGGAATACAATGTGGCCATACTAATTGAAGAGTTTAGAAATGGGTTTAAGATAGGGAGTATATTGAGAGATATGCAAATAACAGTTGTTGCAGGGTGTCTTCCTCCCCCTAATATTACCGGAGTAACAGATACATGTATAATTGCTGGAGACACACTAAGTATTAACTATAGCGCAACAGGAAGTTATGCGGTAACATTAACATCTACCGGAATACCATACTCTTTAACTTCGCCAGCGTTTTTTCAACAAACAACATTACCAGCCACTTTAACTTCTGCTAATTTTTATTGGGAATCAAAATGCAATCACGTTAGGCTCAACCCTTATTTTATTTCTATTAAAGGGATTGATGCAGGGCCCTATAGTTTAGCAGATTTTCATACAACTACTATTTTGGTGATTGGCCCGAAGCCAAAAAATGTAATGGCAACAGTTCAAACAAACAATATTAATTTAATTTGGGATAAAACAAGTTGCAGTCAGGTAATCGCATATAAAATCTATAGAAGATTGGGGCCTTCAGGCTGGTCTCCAGGACCATGTGAAACAGGAGTGCCGCCATCAGCAGGGTTTCAGTTAATTGCAACTACGCCATCAATAAATGACACAACTTTTAGTGATAATAATAATGGCTTAGGATTGGTTCCTGGAGAAGACTATTGTTATAGAATTGTTGCCTGTTATCCTGATGGTGCTGAAAGTGTTGCTTCTGATGAAGTTTGTAATCAATTAATAAAAGATGTTCCAATAATAACTAGAGTTAATGTAAATACAACATCACCAACAAATGGATCTACTTATGTTGAATGGTCTAAACCAACAGAACATGATACTGTTCAATGGAAGGGGCCTTATCGTTATTTGATTTATCGAGGAGAACAGACTTCAAGTACTATGGTTTTAATTGATTCTACAGCGGCAATTAACGATACAATGTATACAGACACTATGTTGAACACGTTAGACTTCCAGTATTTTTATCGCATAGATATTTATAATCTTACGACTGGGGCGAGAGATTTAATGGGAAAATCGACAGTAGCTTCTTCTGTTTATTTGAATTTAACACCTTCAGATAATCAGTTAACATTAACATGGAATGAAGTAACACCTTGGACAAACACACAACATGTTATTTATCGCCAAAACCCATTTACGTTAAATTTTGACTCACTTGATATCACATTAAATAACACCTATGTTGATACTGGATTAGCAAACCTAACTACTTATTGTTATAAAGTAAAAAGCATTGGAGGTTATTCATCTCCGGGAACTATAGATCCAATTGAAAATTTCTCCCAAGAGGCCTGCGACCAGCCAGTAGACAATATTAATCCTTGTCCACCAAGCCTATGTGTTGAAGTAAATTGTGAGCTACAACAAAACAAACTGCATTGGATAAATCAAAACCCAGGCTGTGCAGATGATGTTTTGCAATTTAATATTTATAAAAAAGACTCACTAAATGGAGAATATGTTTTGATTGCAAATATTTCAAACGGAACGGATTCTACCTATTTACATGATAATATATTATCAATGGTTGGTTGTTATGTAATTACTGGAGTTGACTCTGTTGGTAATGAAAGTTTATATAGCGACTCTGTTTGTGTAGATAACCCAAATGGAGCCTGTGCAGGGAATAATGGTTGTGTTTATAATAGTGATGAAACAGAAGATGCGGCATGTTTTGTTTATCGATTACCAAATGTGTTTACACCAGGACAAGATGGACATAACGATATTTTTGTTCCTTTTCCATACCGATTTGTAGAATCAATAGACATGCAAATTTTTAATCGTTGGGGTAATTTAGTTTACCAAACATCAAATCCAGATATTTTGTGGGAAGGAATAAATCAAGAGAACAATAAGGAATGTTCAGACGGCACCTATTTTTATGTTTGTGTTGTTAATGAAGTTTGTTTAGGAGGAACAGAAGCCAGAACACTTAAAGGATTTATTACATTAATTAAAAATAAAGGAGCATCAAAACCATAAATATGTTTACAGGGATTATAGAAGGATTAGGAGAGGTTATGGTGATTGAAAAAGAAGGGGAAAATATTCATTTTTCAATAGAATGTTCATTTACTGATGAATTAAAAATTGATCAAAGCTTAGCGCATAATGGTGTTTGTTTAACTATTGTAAACATTAATGGGGATGAATATACTGTTACAGCCATTAAAGAGACCTTAGATAAATCAAGTTTAGGAGGATTAGAAATAGGCGGTCATGTTAATTTAGAGCGAGCAATGCTTGCTAATGGTCGGTTTGATGGACATGTTGTTCAGGGGCATGTTGACCAAACAGCTGTTTGTAAATCTGTTATTGAAGAAGATGGAAGTTGGACTTTTACTTTTGAGTATGATAACAATACTGGTAACATTACGGTTGAAAAAGGCTCTATTACTGTAAATGGAGTTAGTTTAACAGTGGTTAACTCACAAGAGAACCAGTTTTCTGTTTGTATTATTCCTTACACGAAGGAACACACGACTTTTAATACTTTAAAGGTTGGTGATAAAATCAATTTAGAATTTGATATTATTGGGAAATATGTAGCGAAAATGATGGCTAATTCTTAAAAACAGCCTTTACCACTTCTCTAACAGCTAATGATTTTCCCATGGTATAGTAATGAATACATGGCGCACCAAAATCAATTAAATCCTTAGATTGCTTGATTGCCCAATCAATACCAACTTGTTTTGCTTCATCATTGTCTTTACAGTTTTCTATTGCATCAACCAATTCATCGGGTAAATCGATATGGAAAAACTTGGGCAAGGAAAGGATTTGGTTTTTTGTAGAAATTGGTTTTATTCCAGGAATAATAGGAACAGTAATTCCTTCATTTCTACATAACTCAACAAACGCTTTAAACTTTTCGTTGTCATAAAATAATTGGGTAACAATATATTCTGCGCCAGCCTCAATTTTTTGTTTTAAATATTTTAAATCGTTTTTCATGTTTGGCGCTTCAAAATGCTTTTCAGGATAGCCTGCAACACCAATGCTAAAATTAGTTGGAGTAGCATTTTGTAAGTCTTCATCTATGTAGTGACCCTTATTTAACCCAACAACCTGTTTAACCAAGTCAACAGCAAAATGATGCCCATCATCTTCTGGCACAAAAGCGGGTTCGGTTTTAATAGGGTCTCCTCTTAATAATAAAACGTTAT
>JAESUI010000227.1 GCA_016763135.1 Flavobacteriales bacterium | reverse complement strand
ATGGAACTTAGAGGGCTAGCAAGTGAATTAATGTTTTTCAAGAACATGT
The DNA here is from genome assembly GCA_016763135.1 of Flavobacteriales bacterium. Classification (GTDB taxonomy): domain Bacteria; phylum Bacteroidota; class Bacteroidia; order Flavobacteriales_E; family Vicingaceae. Next base: position 3,350 of record JAESUI010000227.1, on the reverse strand, counting down.
TAGAAAAATTAGACATTGACGTTCAAATAATCCGTCATGGTAAATTTAAAAGTGCTGTTGAACCGTTTATGTTAGAAAAAATGAGTGACTCTAACAGAGAACAAATGCAAAAAATCTTGAATACAATGTGGGGCAGCATGCTTAATCAAGTTTCTGGAAGCAGAAATATTAAAATTGATAAAATCAATAAGCTAGCAGACAACATGGCTATTCAAGATGCTACAGATGCAAAAAAATATAATTTTATAGATGAGTTAATGTATAAAGACGAATTATTAGCTGAATTGAGTAAAAAACTAAAAATTGACGAAGGTGATGAGATTAACTACGTGAGTTTAAGAAAGTACGCTAATGCCAAATTGAAAGATGCTAAAACCAAAAAATCTGATAATAAAATTGCTATCATTTACGCAAGCGGAAACATTGTAAGCGGAACTAGTACAAAAGATGATATGGGATCTGAAACTATTTCTAAAGCAATTAGAGAAGCAAGATTAGATGATGATGTAAAGGCAATCGTTCCTAGAGTTAATTCTCAGGAGGTAGCGCTTTAGCATCTGATATAATGTGGAGAGAGATTGTGTTGGCTAAAAAGGCAAAACCAGTTGTTGTCTCTATGGGAGATGTAGCTGCTTCTGGCGGCTACTACATTGCTTGTGCTGCAGACAAAATTGTTGCAAGTGAAAAAACAATTACAGGATCTATAGGAGTTTTTGGTGTAATTCCAAACATGCAAGGGTTTTTTAATAACAAAATGGGGATTACATTTGATCGTGTTAAAACAAATGAGCATGCTGATATTATGACTGTTTTTAAACCATTAACTGCAGAAGAAAGAGACATTATCCAATTAGGAGTTGAAAAAATCTATAGTGACTTTATCACTAAAGTTGCTAAAGGTAGAGGAATGACAAAAGAAGAAGTTGATGAAATAGGACAAGGAAGAGTTTGGGTTGGTGCTGATGCCCTAGAAGTTGGTTTAGTTGATGAAATAGGAGGTTTAAATAGAGCCCTTGAAATTGCTCAAGAATTAGCGAAAATAAAGGACTATGAAGTAGAAGCTTATCCTAAAAGAGAAGATCCTTTTGAGCAACTTATAAAAGAACTGTCAGGAGATATAGAAACAAGAATGATGAAAAATAAGTTAGGAGATAACTATAAATATTATCAAAAAATGGAATCTATAACTAAACAGTCAGGAGTTATGGCTCGTATCCCTTTTGATATTGATGTTCACTAAGATATAGAATTGTTATTTATAAAAGGAGTTGAGTTTCAACTCCTTTTTTTATTTCTATTTTTGTTGTTCTAATACATTTTATGAGCATTTTTTATACTCCAGATATTAAGAACGAAAAGAACTACACTTTAAATGAAAGTGAATCGAAACATGCTATTCGTGTACTTCGGTTAAAAGAAAATGACACAATTGTATTAGTAGATGGAAAAGGAATGTTTTTTGATGCTACAATCATCAATACTAATCCAAAAAAGTGTGAAGTTGTAATTTCAAATACTAGAGAAGAAAATATTTCAAAACCAAAGCTTCACATTGCAATTGCGCCAACTAAGAACAATGACAGAACTGAGTGGTTTATAGAAAAATGTACAGAAATAGGGATTAATGAAATAACTCCTATACTTTGCAAACACTCTGAGCGAAAAAAAATCAAACAAGAAAGATATAGCAAAACAGCCATTTCTGCGATGAAACAGTCATTAAAAGCGACATTACCTTTAATAAATGACCTTACAAATTTTAACACCCTAGTAAACACATCTTTTGATGGAAAAAAATACATTGCTCACTGTTATAATGAAAAACAAAAGCACTTCAAGGCTATTCATCAATTAGGAGAAAATAGTTTAGTTTTGATTGGTCCTGAAGGCGATTTTAGCCAAGAAGAAATAAAATTAGCATTAGAGAAGGGCTTTAAACCAATAACTTTTGGAGAAAGTCGTTTAAGAACGGAAACTGCAGGAATTGTAGCTTGTACAACTTTTAATTTAATAAATGAATAAAATTGCAGGCATATTATTATTGGTAATACTAACTTCTTTTAGTCAAACTCCAAGTTATCAAATTGCATTATTAAAGTACAATGGTGGTGGAGATTGGTATGCTAACTTAGAAACATCTTTACCTAATTTAATCAACTTTTGCAACAAGAATCTAAATACGAATATTAATACAGAACAAGCAATAGTAGAAGTTGGAAGTAAAGAAATATTCAATTATCCATTCGTACATATTACTGGTCACGGAAACATTATATTTAATGGTGATGAATCAGAAAATTTAAGGAACTATCTAATAGGTGGTGGTTTTTTACATATCTCTGATAATTATGGAATGGACAAATTTCTTAGGCCACAAATGAAAAAAGTATTTCCTGAATTAGAGTTTGTTGAAATCCCTTACTCCCATCCTATTTACCATCAGAAGTATAACTTCAATAATGGACTACCTAAAATTCATGAACATGATGATAAACCACCACAAGGTTTTGGGTTAACTTATGAAGGTCGACTAGTTTGTTTTTATGACTATCAATGTGATTTAGGAGATGGTTGGGAAGACCAAGAAGTACATAATGACTCCGATGAAAACAGACTAAAAGCACTTAAAATGGGTGCAAACATTATTCAGTATGCATTTAGTGAATAATGAATGAATCAGAATTTATTGAAGCCAATAAACACAAGTCTGTAATAGATTTAGCCTTGTTACTCAGCAAAAAGTCAGAATTAGATTCAGCTTTTATTTTAACCCAAATTAACGGAATTCAAAAAGCAAAAAACAAACTCCCTGAGTTTTACAATTCCCAAAATATTGTTTACCCAACTAAGTTATCGATGGAGCAATGCTCTTCTGAAAAAACAGGGTTTTATAAAAGCAAAGTTATCAAAGGTGAAACACTCATTGATTTAACTGGTGGCTTTGGAATTGACAGTTTTTATTTTGCAAAGCAATTTAAACAAGTCACTTATGTAGAGCGAAACCAAGAGTTATTTGAAATAGTCAAAAGCAATTTCAAAAAACTAAAAGCCCACAACATTGATTTGGTGAACTCTACAGCTGAAGAGTTTCTTCAAACTACCAACAAAAAAGTTGACATTGTTTACATAGACCCAAGCCGAAGGAATGAAAACCAACGAGTATTTAAATTGGATGAATGCACCCCTAACATTATTGAATTAGCTCCTGCAATATTTCAAATTGCTGATAAAATATTAGTGAAGACTGCCCCACTATTAGACATTAAACAAAGCTTAAAAGATCTAGCAAACGTAACAAAGGTTTGGGCAGTATCGGTTGATAACGACTGTAAGGAAGTGTTGTATTTATT
>JAESUI010000226.1 GCA_016763135.1 Flavobacteriales bacterium | reverse complement strand
TTAATGGCTCTTTTGGTCGGAAGTTTTATTATTTTCTCTGAAATAATTCCAGTTCCGTTGCCTAAAATTCCACCACCGAGTAACAATTGCACTGCAGGAATTAGTTTACCATCTTTCTTAATAGTGCTTCCGTGAAACCCAATGTTAGCAATTGAATGCTGACCACAAGCATTAAAACATCCGCTTATTTTTATTTTGATGTCTCTATTAAAAACAAGCTCAGCGTGATTTTTTTCAATAAATGTTTCTAATCCTCTAGCCAAGCCAGTGCTGTTTGCAATTCCTAAATTACAAGTGTCTGTTCCTGGGCATGAGGTAATGTCTGCGGTACTATCAAAACCAAGATTAATTAAGTTTAATTTTTTAAGCTCCTCATATAAATAAGGCAACGAATCTTTTCTCACGTACTTAATTATTAATCCTTGATTAATGGACACCCTCAATTCACCATTAGAAAAATAGTTGACCACCTTAGCCAATTTTCTTGCTACATTAGAACTAATGTTTCCATTGGTAATTTTCAACTGTATCGCATAAAAATCTTCCTGTTTTTGGTGATAAATATTAGTTTTATACCAAGCCAAGTAATTATTGATGTCTTCAACATTTGTAATAGGAGCAACCCTTACCGAACGTAAACTTGGCGCTATTGGCGCTATAATTTCTATATCCTCTTTTTCTACCACCAACAATTCTTCCTCTACCAAACGCAGTAGATCTTCAATCCCTATGCTATCAATCAAGTACTTTAATCTAGCTTTGTTTCTTTTTGCCTTTCCCCATATCGATCAAAAACTCTTAGAATAGCAATGCTATAAGCAAAAATGTCTTCTGCTAAAATGAACGATTTAGCCGTTTTGGCTAAAAAAGGCTTAACTCCCAATCCTCCACCAATAAGCAGTTTAAAGCCCTTTTTGTTATTCACTATTTTCGGAATAAACCCAAGGTCATTCAAAAATGCATAAGCAGAATCTTCATCACTCGATGAGAAGGCTATTTTTATTTTCCGCCCCATGTCTTGATTGACAGGGTTTCTCAGCAAATATTGAAACAATGCCTCGGCATAAGGAGAAACATCAAATGGTTCATTGGGGTCAATTCCAGCATAAACTGATGCTGTAATGTTCCTTACTGTATTTCCACAAGCTTCCCTCAAAGTGATTTCATCTTGCTCTAGCTCTTCCCATAACTGAGGTGTATCATCTAGGCTCACATAGTGAATTTGTACATCTTGCCGTGTAGTTAAATGGATATTTCCATTGGAATATTTATCAGTTACATCAGCAATTCTAATTAATTGCTTAGCCAATAATTTACCATACGGCAATTTAATCCTAATCATTTGAACCCCTAATTGCCGCTGTCCATAAACACCTCTTGCTAAACGCAGGGCCTTAAATTTATCTTCAGGAAATTCTCCTGTTTTATACTCATGTATTTTTTGACCGAGCTCTATAATATCTCTTTCAACAACTGGGTCTAAAATATTTTCTGTTTCTGTTCTAAATGTTTTCATGTCTTATACTGTTAGCACTTCATTTTTTAAGGAAGCTTCTATTAATTTGTTGGTAAGCTTATAATCATCAATTGCTATAATTGAAATGTTAAGCTTGTTAAAGTTGTACTTATTCAAAATCAATTCGTCTATGGTAAGTTTTACTATGAATCTTTTCCCTTCTGAATCAATTGTAAAAAGATTAGATAATGGTAAATCAAGCTGATCAATTGTGGTGCTTTCGTCTAAACTCAATAAAAATGAACCCTTTACATCACTACTTAAATTTAAGTTTTCTTGGTTCAATTTTTTATAGGAATATCGATAGTTACTATCTATTGCTTTCAAATCTGAATAAACCACCAAACCTGTTGGCAAACTTCCCGCACCTTTTCCTTTGTAAAACTGTTGGCCAATATTATCCGAATCAATAAGAACTCCATTGTACTCGTTTTCTACATTGTACAATTCGTTATCATCATCAATTAATGTAGGAAAAACAGAAAGGGTTAAGTCATCATTTTTTAGGCTAGCTTTTGCTATCAATTTAATTTTCAAATTATTTTGTTTTGCAAAAGCAATGTCATTCTTAGTTATTGACTGAATCCCAATATTTAACACCTCATATGGTTTCACCACTTTTCCAAAAGCATGTGCTGTAATAATGATGAGCTTATATAAAGCATCAAACCCTCCTACATCAGAAGTAGGGTCAGCCTCTGCAAACCCCAATTTCTGAGCTTGAATTAAAGCCTCATTGTAAGAAATTCCTTTGGTAAACAATTGACTTAAAATATAATTTGATGAACCATTAAAAATTCCTTTTACCTCATTAATCTCCTCATTGGCATACAAATCATTCAACACTCTTATTATCGGTATACTTCCGCAAACAGCGCCCTCATATAAAAAAATGGCCTCATTCTCTTTTTCAATATTGATTAGTTCTTCTAAGTTTTCTGCAATCAACTTCTTATTGGCTGAAATAACTTTTTTACCAATTTCTAAATTTTCTGCAACAATTCCATAAGCCTCTTCCGAAGAGCTAATTAATTCTACAATAACATCAACATCTTTATCTCTAATGGTATTTTCATTTGTTGTTTCAATAATTGCATTGATGTTTTTTCTAACTTTTGTTGGGTTTTTTATAATAACGGTGCGCAATCTTTCTTCTTCATTATTTACTACTAAATAATTATGAAATCCTTGTGCAACAACACCAAATCCGTATGTCTTTATTGTTTTATTTTTACTCATTATATTGCAATTTTTAATCGTTTAACTATTTCGTTTTTCTTATAAAATTTTTCAAATTCAATTTTCAATTGTTCTGTTTCTATTAAGAATCCATCATGACCATACAAAGAATCCATCACTAATAATTCGCTGTTTTCAATTCCGTTCTGTAATACTTTCGATTCTGAAACCGGAAAAAGGATGTCAGAACTTATCGCTACGACCAAAGTCTTTGCTTTTATCTGGTTTAAAGCATTCTTAATACTCCCTTTATTTCTTGCCACATTATGACTATCCATTGCTTTTGATAAAACCCAATAGGAAAAAGCATTGAACCGTTCTACCAATTTTTCTCCTTGATAATTTTGATAGCTTGCTGCTTTAAAAGCATCAATTTTAGCATCATCATCTTGCTGCGTTGTAGCATACGTATCGTAATTACGATAGCTCAATAAAGCCATTGATCTCGCTGTTTTTAATCCTTTCAACCCTGCATCATCAGCATAATTAAACCATGTTCTATCCGATTTGATGGCCAAGCGTTGGCTCTCATTAAATGCTTTCCCCCATGGAGAATGTTGAGCATTTGTAGCCACTAAAAAAAGATGCCTAACCAATGTTGATTTTTCAATTGCCCATTCTACTGCTTGCTGGCCTCCTAAAGACCCACCAAGGAGTGTATGAATCTGGTCAATTCCCAAATGAGTTCTTAGCAAATCCAATGATTTTACAATATCTCTAATGGTTAAATCAGGAAAATTGTGATAGTAAGAATTTCCACTATCCGGGTTTTTGGAAAGAGGTCCAGTTGAGCCATAACAAGAACCCAAAACATTTGCGCAAACAATGAAATAATTTTCTGGATTATAGAATTTACCTTTCCCAATTAATCCATTCCACCATTCTTCAGGATTTGCATTTGCAGTTAAGGCATGGGTGACCCAAATTACATTATTTCTTTCTGCATTTAATTTACCCAAAGTGGTATAGCCCAAGTTGAAACCTTGCAGTATCCTTCCTGATTCTAGCTGGAATTGTTTTTTGTAGGTATATATTTTTGTACTCATTATAAATTTTGATTTATTAATTAGGTATAAAAAAACCATAGCGAATCCTACTCGAAAGGATTCGAATCACTCTTTATTCAAGAAAATTTTATGAAAAAAGAATGATGCTTAGCACGTGCAACAACAGCACGTACAATGCATCATAAAACCTGTAACTAAAACAGCTTTATTAGATAGGTAATTTTCTACATAGCCTAATTGACTAGTAGTGTTTTTGTTTTGTTTGTTTATTGTATTCATTTTGCAATTCTTTATATTTTCCCAACATTGGGATAGGAATTGGCACCGATTTTCCAATCTTTTTTACAAGACTTTTAGTTGGTTGCCAGAAGGTCAAAGAGCCTATTCTCTCGCTTCTTCTTTATAAACAATTACAAATCACGATATGTGATAGATAACTGAATGTTTGGCAAATGTAAATATAATTTTGTAAAAACAAATAAAAATGACTTTTTATTTTGAAATCAACAAGAAAGGAGTGATAATTAAGAATATTATTTTGTTTAGCTATCTTAGGATAATTCGTCCCAACTTAGCAGCCAATTGCTTTTTAATTTGTTGGTAATTTAGTTGTTCTTGTAACAATTTAAGGTGAGCTTCTTCTGATGTTTCCGTTTTTAATTGCTCTTGATTTTTTAAAATTAATTGAGTCAGTTTACTTAACTGGAAAGCATATAAGGTATTAATAACTGCTTTTTTTAGTTGTTGATCTTCAGTAACCGTAAATATTTTATGTGCCTCCCAATTAGGACTCAGTTCGTGTTGATTTGAATAGATATTAATTGAAAACTGACTAATATCTTGGTCTGAATTATTAATAAAATCTTGATGAGAAGGTAGCTTTTCTTCATTTAATTTTTCACTATAAAAATTAAACACCTTTTGATACGTTTCGTCATCAAAAGAGATTTTATCGTTGTTAATGCTACTTACAATATACAACGCAGCAGAAACTTCTTCAACTACTTTCTCTTCATTTTCATTAACAGATTCTACTTCTATTGTTTTATCACCAAAGCTAACTAGTAGGCGAACAATTTCTCTTTCCCAATGTGCTAAATCACTTCCAACAACTTCTTTTTTATCTTGGTATTCTTCTGGAAAAAAAGCATCATCAGGGATTTCTTGATGTTGCGATTGAGAGGAAGCATATTTTACTTGTTTTGAGATATTTTTTCGAAGAATTTTATTGGTCTCGTTAATCAATGCTTGTTCAGGGATGTCTAATAAATTACTACATTCTTTTGTGTAAACAGATCTTTTAATTTGATCTGGAATTATGGCAATACTCCCTACAATGTCTTTTACCAATTCTGCTTTTTTGATGGGGTCATCACCAACATCCTTAATTAAAACAGCTGTTTTAAAACGAATAAAATCTTGTGCATTATCTGTAATATATTCTTTTAACTCTTCAGTTGAATGACCTTTTGCATACGAATCTGGATCTTCTCCATCAGGAAAAAGTACTACACGCACATTCATTCCTTCTTGCAAAATCATATCAATACCTCGAAAAGAAGCTTTTATACCAGCAGCATCTCCATCAAAAAGAATCGTAATGTTTGGAGTAAACCTTCTAATCAACCGAATTTGACCTTCGGTTAACGATGTTCCAGAAGAGGAAACTACATTCTCAACACCTGATTGATACAAAGAAATAACATCTGTATACCCTTCAACCAAATAACAAATATCTTCTTGAGTAATAGCTTTCTTGGCATAATAAATCCCATAAAGCACCTTACTCTTATGGTAAATTTCAGATTCAGGTGAGTTTAAATATTTTGCGGATTTGTCATCTGATTTTAAAATTCTCCCTCCAAATCCTAACACTCTACCCGATAAATTATGGATCGGAAATATTACTCGTCCTTTAAATCGGTCAAACTTTTTATTTCCTTTAACAATAGACAATCCTGATTTATCAAGGTACTTTATGTTGTGCCCAGCTTTTTCTGCTTCATCAGTAAAAGCTGTCCAACCATCAGGGTTGTACCCTAATTGAAACTTATCAATAATATCTTCTCTAAACCCTCTTTCTAAAAAATAACTTAATCCAATTGCTTTTCCTTCATCAGATTCGTGTAACTGTTTTTTAAAGTAATTGGCAGCATAATTAGAAACAATGTATAAACTTTCTCGCTCATCAGCAGCTTCTTTTTGCTCATCAGTTAATTCTTCCTCCTCAATTTCAATGTTGTATTTATTGGCTAAAAATTTTAATGCTTCTGGATACGAATAATGTTCGTGTTCCATTACAAAATTGACAGAATTACCTGCTTTTCCACAACCAAAACATTTATAAATTCCTTTAGCTGGAGAAACGGTAAACGAAGGTGTTTTTTCATTATGAAAAGGACAATTCCCTAAAAAATTTGCCCCTCTTTTTTTTAAAGGTACAAACTCGCCAACTACATCTTCAATAATTGCAGCATCAAATATTTCGTCTATGGTTTGCTTTGGAATCATTAATAGTCTTTCTCGTCAACTAATTTCCCTTGTTCGTTATAAAACTTCCAATGTCCAATCTCTTTATCCTTTTCGTATTGTCCCTCATAGCGTAAATTACCATTAGGAAAATAAATTTTTGCATCACCTATTCGAAATCCATTCTTAAATGTTCCGACACTTTGCAATTGGTCATTATTGAAATATGCTTTCCATTCGCCCTCTCTCTTACCATTTAAAAACTTACCGTGCATTTTTAATTTTCCATCTTGATGAAAATATTTTTCTTCGACCTTCACTTCTTTGCCTTCAACCTCTTGAAAATAGCTAATCTTTTTTGGTTGATTATCTGGATAGGTTCCTTCAATTTTTTCGATAATTGGACTTTCACAAGCAATCAAAGAAATTATAATCAATAAATATATTATTCTATTCATCTTATTTAGTCCTTTCTGTTGTATAAATTACTAATTCAGCTAACGCTTTATTGGCTTCGTTTTGCTCAAATTCTTTTAAAATAGCTAAAGCTTTTTCTTTATAATTATTCATCGCTTTTTGAGCATATTCTATGCCTCCAGTTTCAATTACAAAATTGATAACTTCTTTTACTTTCTTTTTATTCTCATTATGCTTTTTAACAATTCTAATCATTTTCTTTTTTTCTGATGAAGTGGCATTGTTTAATGAATAAATCAAAGGTAATGTCATCTTTTTTTCTTTGATATCAATACCTGTTGGTTTTCCTATTTTATCTCCATCACTTCCATAATCAAACAAATCATCCTTTATCTGAAATGCAATTCCTGTATACTCTCCAAACAATCTCATCTTCTCAATAGTTGCCACATCTGCTCCAACAGAATTAGCTCCAGAAGCACAACAAGACGCTATTAATGTTGCTGGTTTTTGACGGATAATGTCGTAATAAATTTTTTCTGTAATGTCTAATTTTCTTGCTTTTTCTATCTGTAACAACTCTCCTTCACTCATTTCTTTTACAGAACGTGACATTATTCTAAGCAATTCAAATTCATCATTTTCTACTGCCAATAGTAACCCTTTTGATAATAAATAATCTCCCACTAACACAGCAATTTTGTTTTTCCAAATCGCATTAATCGAAAAGAAACCTCTCCGCTTATTAGAGTCATCAACTACATCATCATGAACTAATGTTGCAGTATGCAACAATTCAATCATTGCAGCAGCACGATAAGTAGAATCAGTAGTTTCTCCAAAAGCTTTGGCTGATAAAAAAACAAACATAGGGCGCATTTGCTTTCCTTTCCGCTTAATAATGTAGTGCATTATTTTATCCAATAAAGATACTCTACTCTTCATAGAGGCACGAAATCGAGGCTCAAATTCCTTAATTTCTTTTTCAATAGGTTTCTTTATTTGGTCTATTTTACTCATAGGGTATCAGCAATAATTTGCTTAACTATTATCATTTATCACAAAAATGATAGTCAAAAAAATATAATGAGCTTATTTAGAATATGTTTTAAAAAAGTGATCAATGGTCTTATTCCATTCATTAAAAAGTTGAGTTCTTTTAGAATTCATCGCATTTATTTTTTCGTTGTAAATGTTCACCGCTTTATTGTATTCATCTGATGC
>JAESUI010000225.1 GCA_016763135.1 Flavobacteriales bacterium | reverse complement strand
CGAACTTGTTGAAGAATATGGATGCAATAAAAATGACTACCCAAACGGATAGCCATTAATTATTCTTTTAAGGCGGTCAAGAACTTAAAAGAAATATTTATCAATTTTTAATAATCCTTTTAACCGTATAAGAACCTTCTCCAAAAACTCTAATAAAATAAATCCCATTAGGTACGTCACCTAAATCAAAAGACGTTTTAATTACGCCATTAACTGGAGTAGCTGATTCTGAATAAAGCTCTTCTCCTATGGTATTGTAAATGCCAATATTTATCGTTTCATCTTTATAACCTGTAATGCTTAAATTAAAGATGTCATGACTAGGGTTAGGGAATACTTCAATTTGTTGAAATTGATTATAAGCATCTATACCTACTGTATTATCAACAATAAAATAGTGTTTAATAAAGCTACCAAACTTACTGTTAAATGTTTTTACCCATGGAGTTGCTGGGGGAATCCATCTAAACCTCAGGGTTCCGTTACCATCATTATTGGCAAAGAAATTTAATCCGTCATCACCTGAATCTAAGAAATCCAATACATAACAGCCGTCAGGGAGGTTGATGGTATCATTGTATGTGGTTGAACTTGACATGCTACTTCTTGACATTACAATATTTCCTTGATCATCTTTAATGGTATAAGAATTTTCGAACCCTGCTAAATTAGTTGATGTTTGTAAATAGAATCCACCAGTGTATACATCTGGCCTTTCAAATGTACTTGATGCACTATTGTTGTCAGCATAACCATCAGTTCCTCCATTAGGAGCACTAACATTAACTTCAAATACATCTGTTGGATTGGAAGTGTTCCAAAAAGCTTGTGAAGAAATAGGAAGAATAACTTCTTCTTTTTCCATAAAAAGTAAATTACCAGTCCAGTTATAAGTGTCTGTTGCTCCACCTCTAACATTATAAGTAATGGTTAGAGAGGTTAATGTTGTTGTTCCAGTATTTTGAATTAAAATCCTTGGATCAGCACAAATAGGATTTACCCTGTTATGAAACTCCCAATCATTTGGAGAAATAATTTCATCAACTCTTGCATCAAGTGTAAAGTTATTTGCTCCATAAGTTACTAACTGCATGGTAGTTCTGTAGTTTCCTTCCATACCACCTGCAGTTGTTTGCATGCCATAATCTAATAAAACAGACGATCCAGGAGTTACGAATGGAGTAAGTTCATGGTTATAAGTATCGGTAAATGTTCCAGGACACCAACCAGCTCTATCATAAATCCATGTTCCGCCCTGAGCAATAATAGGATTATCAGCACATGTTTTCCAATTGTTCCATTGAAACCTCATAATTCCATCAACATCAACGTGATGTAGTTTTGGACAGAATTCTGCACAGTTTTGGAATCCTCCAAACCAATGACCACTAGTTCTTGTTTTAATTCTAAATGAAGAGGCTACAGGATCTAAATCAACATCTATCGCTTTCATAGAAACATCGTTTGCAATGTTTGAATGGCTATAATCACCATTGTAAAGGGACTCTACTTTAATAACATCTCTTGGTGGTGTTCCTTTAATCATCACAAATTTTAAGTCAATTAATTCTTGTTGGTTACCTGCAGAAATTTCTACGGTGTCGCTAAATAATCTTTGGTAATCTGTAACATCGTAAACCCATCTAAATCCATTAGTTCCTAAACTTAACCCAATACCATAAGGTGTTACATAATTTTGTAATTGAAATGTTGTTGAGCTGTACTCATTAAAATATTGGTTGTCATAATTAATAAATGCAGAATCAGTCACATTTCCATATTGGTCATAAGTATACACCCATCCTGCTCCCCATCCATAAGTGGTGTCAATTTCTGTTAAAGTTACACCAGAGTTGTTAGTATCTATGCTTGTTCCGTATTGGATAATACTAATTGGAGAATTCATAATAGAATCGGTAATCAAAATAGAATCGATGTGAGAAGTATAAACTCCTTGAGTAAAAATAATATTTGGTCTTTCAGTTACTGCAACCATGTTTCTATATAAATCACATCCTTTTATGTATTTCCATTGTGGTAAGCCTAAAAGACTTCCATCATTACCATTTCCAGAAATGTCGGTTAAAGTTTGTCCGTTCATACCTTCAAATTGATAATAAGCCTGAAGGTTTGAAAAATTAGGGTGTGCTGCGTTTAAATCTTTATACATCCAGTTTTGGATGGTAGTACTGTCTAATGCTGTATTCCAAACTCTAAATTCGTGTATAGTTCCATCATATTTGCCAGAACCACCTGATAATCCGCCAATTCTAAAATCAGTGATACCTGACATAGTTCTAGTTTTACCTGTACCGCTTAGCCATAAAGAACCATTTAAAAATATTTTCATATCACCTGAGACAACATCTTTAGTAAATGCCCAATGATTCCATTGACCTTCAAAATCTACGGGATTGGCAACTTGATTTATCCTATCATAAGAAGATGTTCCTGAATTACCAGCATCCCAATAAACATTACTGTTGCTCCAAGGTAAATGTGAGTTAATTACCCTACGTCCGTTTACATCCTTTCCTTCAAACATATAGGTGCTTTTGGGTAGACTTGCAGTGTCTCCATACTGCCAAAAGGAAATGGTTATAAAACTATCTATGGCAGCAAAAGCAGCAGATGGAATTTCTGTATAATCCCCCCAGACATATTCTAAAGTCCCATCATCTTGAGGAGAATACACGCCAGAATTAAAGGCGGTAGTTTCTCCAACTAACGTGTGGTTAGTTCCTCCTGTAGAATTACTAAAACAAAGCTCAATTGATAAATTTGAAATACCATCCCATACAAAAGGGCTTGTTAAATTAATAGTATTTAAGCCTACAGAACCGAATGTTGTATTCATATTATATACTTCTATAAATCCAGATTTTTCATAACCTGTTTCAGTTAAAGAAGAAAGAGAGGTATGTTTAATCTTAATCGTTAAATAATTTAAATCACTACCTAAAGCAGAGAAATCAAGCTTTAACTTATCAATGGTTCCTGCACTTAAACCGGCAGTAGTCAATTCACTTGCTAGCCATAAGTATTGAGATTTCCCATTATTGTTAGTAGCTTCAAAAGGGTGGGTTATTGGTGTTGAACCAGATCCAACAGTATAATCCGTTTGTGAAGCAGTGGCATCATAAACTATGAAATATTGGTTTTGTTCATAATAAGTATAGGTTGGAGTGGTAACATAGTTTACTGTGTCTGGATAAGTTCCATTTACTAAATATCTAGGTGAACCTACATT
>JAESUI010000224.1 GCA_016763135.1 Flavobacteriales bacterium | reverse complement strand
TATAACTTTAATAACTAATGGCTGGAAAAACGTTGATGCTTATGTAATAGAAAGTCTTGTCAATAGAGAGACATTGGATTATACAGACCCTAAAACGGGGAAGAAAGCAGTTATAAAATATGAACCAATTTCTGTGACAGTTGCAGATGAAACGAAGTACGATAGAGTATTTGTTTATATCCTCCCAGATAAACTAAACAGTTTTATGCGAATGAAAAAAGAAGGTGATAAGTATGCTGAGAAGCTTAACGAATTGATGAGTAACAGTGTAATATGTTTAGCTTATATCGGAGAGCAAGCTTACTTTTACTCAGATGATGATGTTACACCAAAAGGATACAACATACAACTCACTAAAATGTCAGCTGCAGAATTGAAAGGGAAACTAAACAGGTATGATAAGAAGCAAACAAGTAATTTGCTGAAAGAATTTGATTACCAATTTGTTGAAGTAAAAGAAAGTAAACGACAAGAATTCTTAACTAATCGAAGACAATTTAGAATAGAAATTGAGCAAGTGATTTTTCCCTGTGCAGGCCCGTATGATGTGATTGGAGATGTCGCTCGCCCAGTAAGTCCTAAAATGAGGGAACGTAGTAATTAATTTATTTGGTAAAACCTTTTTGAAAAGCAATCATTTTAATGGCTGTTATAGCAGCTTCATCACCTTTGTTACCATGTTTCCCGCCTGAACGATCGGTAGCTTGTTGTTGTGTGTTATCGGTTAATACACCAAAGATGGTAGGTTTGTTATACTTTAAGGCAACGTCTTTAATTCCTATTGCTGTTCCTTCACATACAAAATCAAAGTGTTTTGTTTCTCCTTGTATAACACTGCCTAAGCAAATTACAGCATCTACATTGGTTTTTTCAAAGAATGTTTGAGCTCCTAATGGTAATTCAAAGGCACCAGGGACATGTTTTACTGTAATGTTGTTTTCTGTAGCACCATGTTTTAAGAGAGTAGTGTAAGCACCATTTAACAGTCCATTTGTAATCTCCTGATTCCACTCAGAAACAACAATTCCGAATACCATTTCTTTAGCATTCGGAATTGAATTTATATCGTAATCAGATAAGTTGTTATTTGCTGTAGCCATAATTAATGAGAGAATGTTTTAATGAGTGAATCTTTATTTTTTCTTTGCAAAAAAATAATTAAAGCATTCGCTCACTCTATAATTAAATCATTTTTTACTTTAACGATTCTGCTCTAGCAATATATTTATCTATTGTTTGTGCTTCTTTAGAATCTGGGTAATCAGCTTTAATAGTTTTGTATTTTGCTGCTGCTGCTGTAAAATCTTGTTTATCCTCATAAGCCAAACCAGCTTTATATAAATAGATTGGTGAAGTTAAATTGTTGTCACCTTCAGTTACTGCTTTTTCATAATAACTAATGGCTTCATCAATATCGTTTAATTCCATATATGAATCGCCAATGGCACCTAGCGCAATAGTGCTAATCATTATATCACTTGAGCTGAAGCTTTTTAGTTCATCGATTGCATATTCGTATTCTCCTGTATTTCTATAGCAAATACCTAAATAATAATGAGCTAGGTTTGCAGCCTTTGTTCCACTGTATTCATCAACTATCTCGATAAATCCATAGTTTAAACCGTCACCATTAATTGCTTTCTGTAAAGAGTCTTGTTCAAAATACTTTTCAGCCATAAACATATCAGCCTGAGCTTCTATTTCCATCGGAGCAATAATTAGTTTTTTGTAACCGAAATAACCACCGATAATTACGATAGCTCCTAAAATTACGATAGAAAGTATTTTTTTATTGTTTTCTATAAAGGTTTCAGTTTTACTGTAAACCTCTTGAACGTCAACTATTGTATCAGTATTTTCCGCTGTATTTCTGCTCATTTTTAATCAGATAATTTATAAGACTGGCAAAAATAGTTTTTTTAACCTAAAAAGAACAGCATATCAGCTAAAAAATTAAGAATACAAGGAACATTCCTTATATATAATAAAATATAGATCCCGTTTTCTAATGGGATTTGTTCAGCTATACTTTTTAATCTATTTCGTTAGATACGAAATGTTCAAAAATAGTTTCATCAAATTTTAACAATTAAATCTCTCTATCTTTTTAAATTCGGGTTAAATTTGTATGATGTTTTTAAAGCAACTCTCCATACTTAATTTCAAAAACTGCGAAGAAGCTCAATTAGAGTTGTCAGATAAAATCAATTGTTTTTTAGGTGATAATGGAGAGGGGAAGACAAACTTGCTAGATGCTATTTACTACTTGTCTTTTTGTAAGAGTTACTTTAATCCTATTGACAGTCAAAACATTAAGCACGAAACTCCATTTTTTGTAGTAGAGGGGTATTATGAAAAAAACGATAAGGAAGAGGTTATTTATTGTGGTGTTAAGAAAGGACAGAAAAAGCAGTTTAAACGAAATAAAAAGAACTACGAAAAGCTAGCAGATCATATTGGTAGAATTCCTTTAGTTATTATTACTCCATTAGATATTCTACTAATTATTGATGGAAGTGATGTGAGACGGAAATTTGTTGATGGAATTATCTCTCAATATGATAGTTCTTACTTGAATAATTTATTAGCATATAATAAAGCACTGAATCACAGAAATTTACTGTTAAAATCATTTTGGTTAAATCGAAATTTTGAGCAAGAATCTCTTGATGTTTGGGATGAGCAACTTGTACAGTATGGTAGTTTAATTCATGAAGCTCGAAATAAATTTATTGATGATTTCACGCCAATCTTTCAGAAATATTATACAAAATTAAGCCAGGATCAAGAAAAAGTTGAATTGGAATACCGTTCTCAATTGAATGATGGAGATTTTAATGATTTGCTAAAAGAGACAATAGATAAAGATAGGGGTAATCACTATAGCAATACAGGGGTTCATAAAGATGACTTAGTTTTTAATTTAGGTGATTTACCTTTAAAGAAATTTGGGTCACAAGGACAACAGAAAACCTATTTATTAGCGTTAAAACTCGCTCAAGCTGAACTCATTACATCAATTAGTAAGCATAAAGCAATTATATTGTTAGATGATATTTACGACAAACTGGATGGGAAAAGAATGAATCAGCTGATTGGTATAGTTGGTAATGGCGATTTCGGACAAATATTTATTACGGATACGAATTTAGAACGGATACCTGCCATTTTGAGTAAAGAAAATATTAATTTTAAGTCATTCAAAATTAAAGAAGGAGTTGTTGAAAATGTCTAAAGAATCACCATTAAAACAGACAATAGACAAGTTGTTAAGGGCTTATGGATACCAAGATCAATTGGATGAGATTGAATTAATTAAAATTTATGAAGGCTTAGTAGGGAAGATGTTTGCTAATCATACCCAGAAAATTGGGTTTAAAAACAAAATACTTTATGTGAAGTTAGATTCTGCTTCATTAAAACAAGAGCTTAGTTATGTTAAAGAGGGTTTGGTTGAAAAAATAAATAGAGAATTGGGAAGAAGAGTAGTTGATAAAATTGTAATTAAATAAGTGAGTACAGTCAAAGACATACAAGAGAAACTAGGTCGGTTTAGTCTTAATAGAGAAAGAAAACGACTACAAAGAAATGTAAAAGCATTTAGCATTGAAAAAGCATCAACTATAGGAGTTGTTTACAATGCAACAAATCGTAATGATGCTGAAATAGTGAAGAAATTTATTCAATACCTCAGAGAAGAACGAAAAGATGTCTTATCATTAGGTTTCATTGATTCTAAGGATTCTTCAGATATCGTAAAACCTCATTTGAATTATGTTTACTTTGATAAAAGGAATCTTTCTAAAGTATTAGTACCTAAAGGAATTGATGTTGAAAATTTCATCAACAAATCATACAGTATACTAATAGATTTAAACATTGATGATTGCTTTCCGATAGAATACATTAGTAGTTTATCTAATGCTAAATTTAAAGTAGGAGCAAAGGGTGCTTACCATGATGAAGCTTGTGACTTAGTGATTGATATTGATGAAAACAAGAAAATGGAATACTTAATTATTCAGGTAAAACATTACCTAAAAATGATTAAGAATTAAGAAATGTCACTGAATAAATAGTGATAATCTTGCTTGTTGTGTGTATACTTTTTTTCTACAATTTTATTTTTCTTAAAAATGATTTTAGACTTAAAAATAGGCCCATCATAACAAAAGCTATGGAATTCTCCATTTTCACCACAAGGATCAACATCTATCGGTAATTTATTTATAAACGATTCAGAATAATCAATTCCTATTAAATCATTAGGGACTTTACTCGTATCAATACTACAGATATGAGTCTTGAATTCTAGTTTAATGAATTTAAATGCTAATTCATAGGTGTTTTCCATCCATAAAGGGAACAATGCCTCCATGTTTACCTCTGCTAATTTAGTCTCTCGGTATTTTTTCAAATCTTCTAAAAAGATATCTCCAAAAGCAACCTTATTAATGCCTTTATCTTTAAATGACAACAATAGTTCTTTCATTTTTAACTCATATTCATCGTGCGTTTTTTCTTCAATATAAAGTTTGATTAATGGTATACCTATACTTTTAGCTTGCATTTCTATTAAGGATTCAGGAACTCCGTGCATAGAAACTCTTTTATTGGGTTTATAGATGTTTGTGAGTAAATATTTTACATTGTACTTGCCTTCATTAAGAAGTTGAAAAAGGGCGAAGGAAGAGTCTTTACCACCGCTCCATGACATTACTATGTCTTCTTTTAGGTTCATTATTTAATAAAAAGAAAATCTCCTGGGATAATTCCACTATTAAATTGATGTATTAGGTTTCCTGAATTAGAATACCTAAAAATCACTCCATTTTGAACAAAGTCAATTGCATCAGAAATATATACTTCCTCATTTATTGGGTCAATTCCTAATCCATAAAAATTATTGTTAGTACTTGATACAAAAGGAGTTGTAGGTAGTAGTGCGTCATTAATATTCATGGTGTAAATGGATGAGTTGATAAAGTAAAGTTGATTCCCGGTAGCATTAATGGTTAATCCGTTAGGGGATTCGGTAATATTCGGAAAAACAAAAGTAGCTTCTATTGTTCTTGTTTGAGGGTTGTATTTGATGAGTGTTGGATTGGTCTCATTAAAGCCGCCATCACATAAAATCCATAACTTATTATTTTGGTCTTTAACGATGCTACTTGGTTGTCTCCCCACTTTAACACTATCAATTAGTGTATTGTTAAGAGGGTTAATGATAATGATATTGTCATTAGTCATATCACAAACATATACTGTGTCATTATGTAATAATAATTCTTCAGTCCATCCAGCTATACTAATGTTGCCAGAAATGATATTGTTAGTTAAATCAACTATTTGTATGGAGTTAGCATATAAATCAGATACATAAGCTTTATTGTTGTTTATTGCTAAGAAGTAACGAGGAGAATTGAAACCCGAAATTGTTGCAATAGAGTTGAAGTTATTAATATCAACTACTTCAACTTTATTGGAGTTGTTTACAACAATATAAGCCTTGTTATTAAATTGAGTAATAGATTGTATAACATCTCCTAAAGGAGTGGTGTTTGATTGTTGAAATATGTTCTGAGATGCTATTTGGTTGGAAGGTTTGTATAGTGAAATAGATCCATTTCCAAATCCGAAATTACCTTCGTTAACAATTAAAACGTCAGCATATTCAGTATCAGTATCCTCTTCGATACAATCAATACACTGCGGACCTAATTCTTCTTTAGAGCAAGAAATCAATAGGAGGAGGAATGATATGGTTACAAAAAACCTCATTAATTAAGTTGAAAGGTTAACGTGAACAAGTAATTTCTTCCAGGCATTGGTCTCCATGCAATTGATTGATAGTCTTGATTAAAGAGGTTGTTAATTTTAAATGAAGTACTAACATTGGAGTTGTTACTTGTTTTAAACTTTTTACTTAACCCAATGTTTGAAATGAAGTTAGCTGGTAAATACCAATTATTATCTGTACTCATAAATCGTTTTCCAGTATAGCTATAATTATAGCTAAGACTAAAAGTATTGTAAAGGAGCCTAATAGAATAGTTCATTTTATGAAAAGGAACATAGATAAGTTGCTTATCTATAGAGTTGTCAAATTCACTTTGTCCTTTTAAATTGGTGCTAAAGGTGTTGCTGTAGTTGGCATTTGCAATTACACTTGTTTTATTGATAATCGTTTTTAATTTTAAACTCAGCTCAATCCCTTTATTTTCTACTTCTTTTAAGTTGCTTGGACTCCATATTCCTGTGGATGTTGGTTGCCATATTATCCAATCATAAACATAAGAGTAAAATCCAGTAGCTTCTATTTCTAATAATGTTTGATTGACTTTTTGGATATAATTTATTCCAAACTCTGTCATTTCAGCCCGTTCTGGGTTTAAATTAGGATTCCCTCCTGGATTCCAACACAAATCATTAAAAGTAGGGTAGTTGTAATTTATACCAGCATTAGCTTTTAGCTTTAATTGATTGTGCTTAAAGAATCCATAACTGATTCCTCCGTTTGGTGATAGTAACTGAGTATTTTCTCCAACTTGAGTAAATCGATTAAAAGCATCAATGTTTAATCGTTTAAAATTTTTACTCAAGCCCAACAACCAAGTGTTATTATAGCGATTATGCTCAGCATCATATCCATCAGCTTTAACAGCTTCATACTTAATAGAAGCATCATTTGTTAATACAAAATTATACTTTAGATAATACTTAGTAAGTATCTTACTGTTAATTAAATAGATGTTGTTTTTAGCGTTAATTTTTGATAAAGTATTTGAATAAATCAATTCATCTTTTAAAAAAGCAGTTACCCATTTGTATTTTAAATTTCCTATTAAACCATTCCATTCTATCAAAGTACGAAGCGATTCATCTTGTTGGTTTTCATCATTTAAACTAGTTTGCATGGTTGAGGGGAGCATTCTGTCGCTATTAAAATACCATAAGCGAACACCAATGTTTCCATTCTTTAAATTTCTATAAATAGCTTGCTGAAAACCATATTGCTGTAATTCAGCTCTGTTTTGCGTTAATACAGGCTTGTCTTGTAAGGCGATATTGATGTATTCAAAATTATTTTTACTAGAGTTATAGTAAAGCTGGGTTTCAGTAAGCCAATCCTTATTTGAGTAGCCAATTTTTACAGAAGTAATGTAACTGCTAAAACTACCTATTGATTGTTGTACTGATCCATTAAGACCTTTATTAAATACAGGGTTATTACTAAGGTTCACACTTCCCCCTAAAGATCCATTACCATCAATTAATCCACTGGCTCCATGATGCAGTTCTGCATCATCAAAAAATAAAGTAGGGTAGAGTGAAAAATCAATTTGCCCATTCATTGGAGAGTTTAAGCTAATGTCATTCCATAAAACACTCGTATGAGAAGCTCCTGTGCCTCGAAAAGAAACTGTTGCTAATGATCCCGAACCATATGTTTTAATAAATATTGGAGAGTGCTCTTGTAGTAAATCAGAGAGTTTTGTTGATTCACTGATGCTTGATGAGTCAAGTTTTGTTGTTTTGTATGCTGCTGGGATTTTCTTGGCAACTATTTCTACAGATTCAATATTAATAGTATCCTTTGCACCTTGTGAAAAAGATGTTTGCCATAACATAATGTTCAAGATCAACAATACTATTAGACTTTTCACTGCTTATTGTTTAATGATTTTTTGAGTAGTAAATTTATCTTCAAAAAAGACCTGGATAAAGTAAATTCCCGGTTCTAGATTACTAATATCTAGTTCTTGGTGAAGTTGACCGTTAGCTATTGTTTTTCCGCTCAATGTGATGATGTTGTATGAATAATCACCTTCCTCTTTAAAATTGAAATAAACCTTGTCAGAAGAGGGGTTAGGGTAAAAGGAAAGAACAATTTTGTCATTTAATTCATTAACTGATGTAGGAGTGAAGTTGATTACTCCAACTGCATCTAAATCAAAACCACCTGTAGGAAAAGCTGTTGGCCAAGGATCGTTAATGGGATTGTTTTGAGAATCAAATTTCGTGTAAGGCTCGGCTACATTGCCAATAACATCAATTATTTTAACGTGAGTAATGTTGTTTATATCTAAGCCAGGAGTTCCAGCTAATTCATTTAAATCGAATGGAGTTCCATATTGTGCAACATATTTTCCTGCTAAATTATAAAGATTGGTAGCATCTAAATTCCCAAAACTTGGTACTTGAATAGATGTGTCTGTTAATGATACTGCATCAAATCGATAAAAGTTGGTTCCGTCTGAACTTACTTCTACAAAAGCTAGTTCTAAGAATAATCCGTCAAATGAATTTTCAAAAACAACAAAATCAACACCTGTTCCATCAAATATTTTTCCAGAAAAAGTAAGTGTAGCAGAACCTCCATCTCCTAGGCTTACTGTTCCATTGATGCCCGACTTGTCAGTGGCAGAAGTATCGTTTCCTGCTGTAGTTTTACCTAAAGAAGTATCAGCAATATTTTGCCACCCTCTTTCAGTAATAGTGCTAATTGCCCAATCAATAATGATTGTAGAATCTTTATGAATGGCTGTCGTTCCACTTTGCCCAGCTGGCGGGGCATACGGCCCCGCCAGAGTTTGAGCATCAAGTTTACCTATCAATAATAAACTTAAAAATATGATAGTGGTTAATTTCACTTTTTAATTATTCTTTCAACTTTAACTTGTGTTTCAGTAGTTAGTTTAATAAAGTAAATACCACTCTTCAATCTGCTTAAATCCATACTATGTATTCCTTCAGAAATATTACTTTCAGTTATAATTGTTTTTCCTGTAACATCAATTACTTGAAGTAATTTTATGTCATCTTCCAAAATAATAGTTATTTTATTTTGAGTAGGGTTTGGATAAACAGAAAAGCTTAAGTCTTTGGTCAATTCACCAATTGAAACATTTTGATCATTCAGGTTGTCAAATGCAAAATAAGCAGGAGTATTCATTCCAAAACTTCCTACATCACTAGATGTTAAAGTAAATATTAAACTATCTATAGCTCCTAACGATGTTAAATCAACCCAATTCCAATCAGTAATAATATAATCTTGAGAATTATTTACAAAACGATAATCTGCTAAATAAAAATTAACACTATCAGTGGTTAGATTCCCTCCCGTATAACCTTTTATAGTTAATAAAAACCAATCTTCTCCATTAGTCCCATCATTATTACCATTGGCATCTAAAGGGTCTCCAAAAATTTTTCCAACAAAATCTCCATCTCTCATGCTAATTGCTGCATAAGTGGTATTGGTGATGTATATGCCTGATACAATATTATTAGCTGCTGAACCTGTAAGGTTAATGGTTGGATTAACACCATTAAAACCGTCTTGAACTGCTACTCCATAATTAGAAGAGTTATTCACTCCAATTGCTGTTCTAGCAGCATGCTGATTTCCAAAGCCAGCGGTAACACTATCTGTTGTGCTTGAAAAAGCGAAACCTTGCGACCATGAAGCAAAGGCAGCCCCATAAGTTGTATCATAAACATTTTGGAAAATAGCATCTCCATCAGTGAAAGAACTGTAAAATATTTTATTTACGTGCGTTCCTGATAAATCACTTCCATCCCAGTAGGAATTTGAAGATAAACTTAAGTTTTCAAAATCTGAAACTGTTTGTGCATTTGTGTTTTGTGAGGATAACACTAATCCTAAGCAGATAAAACCTGCCAATTTGTAAATTTTTCTCATCGGTTTAAATTTAAATGAGTTAATAAATAAATTAATTAAACCGGGATGTAAACAAGAATAGTTAGTTTGAATTAACCAAAATTGCCTTTATTCCCGAAAGCTTGTTGAATGAATTCAACGATTAAAGGCAGGTCTTCTGACTCACTCCTTATTTTTACGTCTTCCCGATGATTACTCAGTGACTTTTTGTAAAAACGTGCAGAGCTTACAGCTGCGGGTACAGTTTAGGATTCTCACCTAATTCCCTATTAATGCCAAATGTGGCAACCAATAACGGTACAAATGTAACTATTAATAGATGAAAAAAAATAAGATGATGGACTGAATGTTAACAAGTTATTATTTGTAGTTTTAGATTATGAAAAAGTTAATTAGAACTGTTTTAACTGCCTTATTACTGTTTAGTTT
>JAESUI010000223.1 GCA_016763135.1 Flavobacteriales bacterium | reverse complement strand
ATTTTTATCATGAGTAACGGAACAGTAAAATTTTTCAATAATTCTAAAGGATTTGGATTCATCACTCCAGAAGATGGTAGCAAGGATGTATTTGTGCATGTAAATGGACTAGTTGATGAAATCAATGAAGGGGACAAAGTAAGCTACGATGTAGAAGAAGGTCCAAAAGGATTGAATGCAGTAAATGTGAAAATTAGTTAATCAATTACTTTTTAACTT
This sequence comes from Flavobacteriales bacterium, assembly GCA_016763135.1. Taxonomy (GTDB): domain Bacteria; phylum Bacteroidota; class Bacteroidia; order Flavobacteriales_E; family Vicingaceae. The sequence continues at coordinate 13,725 of JAESUI010000223.1, read as the reverse complement.
ATTTACAAAGGAAAAAGCTTATCATAACTGATAAGCTTTTTTTATTTGCGACATTAAATAAATGTGTATAACAAAACCTGAACTATATTAAAACTGGATTTAGCCAGAAACGTTAAGTCCAAAGTAATAAAACGTTCATAACACTTTTAGAAAAAATCTAATTAATGTATCTTGCCGGCCTATCTAAAAGTGAATGTTATGGAAGACAATAAAATGCTTAATTATATTACGGATGTATTAGAAAACATGCCAAATGATTGGTTAAGTCTAACAACCCATAGACTAGATATTTATGATGAAAAGTTAGCCAAAACTCAATTCTTAGAACAGTTTGAAAACCTATATAAAAACAATAACTCTGAAGCATCAGCACTGATTGCATTACCCACTGCATTCGATTATATTCGATTAGGTCATCCATTATCTTGTATGCTAGAATGGGTAATTGCTAGGTTAAACAATATAAAAACAGATAATGTAATCAGTTTTTCATCAACCACGATTCCTGTTTTGGCAGTGCTAAGAAAGAATTTATTAGCTAATAAAAATACCCAAATCATTTATACGGGTGAGTTACCAGACTTTTTTGATGCTAAAGTATTAAGAAATGTTTATGGTTATAAATTTGAATTAAAACATGTTGAGAATGTAGAAGACATTTCTACATTTGACGGCAGCACCATTTACATTTTACAACAAGATGACATTAGTAATTTTAATCTCACTCCGAATGTTGACTTTTTTATCAATCTTCATTCTCATATTGGAAGTGTTTTATTAGTAAATGGTGAACAAAATAAAAATTACGTATCAGAAATTCAGCATGTAAGAAGAAGAGAGACCATTGCAATGACACCCGATAATTGCCTTGCTGAATTAAAGAATCTAATAAAGCAATCTTCTGTTGATAATCAAAAAAGTAATGTTGAGACCAACAAAACCCTTGTCTTAAATTCAATTAGAGAGATTACCGGTTCAAATACAAAGCCACTTGTTGCTTCTAGTGGACTGTCTATTCAATATGCGATTTTAATGGGACTAATAGACCATGCACAAGAAAATCATAAAGGAAAGGCTATCAAAATTATAGTTCCTCCAAATTGTTATGGTGGCACAAATGACCAAGCAAGACGTGTTGCTGCCTGCTTAGATAATGTGGAAGTGATGGATTTACCTGTAGATGGTGACCATGATATGGTTCAAAGTATTGATATCGTTTTAAATCAAATTGCTAGCGAAGACGCTATTCCTTACATCATTGCTGAGATACCAACAAATCCAAGAGTTGAAGTTCCAGACCTTATACAATTAAAAAATACTTTAAGTGCAGAACGTAAAACTGCAACTGGTAATATTGCTATCGATCCAGTATTTATTTTAGATCAAACATTTTGTCCTAATGTTTATTTTTTAGGTGAAGGGGAAATACTCTCAACAGTTAGAACCATTTCATTTGCTAGTGGATCCAAATTTCCAAGTGGTGGAAAATGTACTGCTGGCTACTGTATCGGAAATACAAAAACTGATGCTTTGATGGAAAAAATAGAATTGCATCTAGGTCTTTGCGATAACGAGGCTACAGATCTTCAATATGAAATATTAGCCAAACAGTTACCTTCAATGAAACAACGAATTAATGATGCTTATAAAAATACGCGTGAATTTGTAAACTTTATCAACGAATCCCTACCAACCGCGAAAATCAACTTTGTCTCAGAAGAGTTGGCAAAACAAGGATTTACCCCATCGGTTTTTTCATTAGACCTTCCTACTAAAGGAAATACAGCTGAAGAAAAAGAAACTTATAAAAGGGCGTTAAATCATAAATTAATCAATTTAATGATTACAAAAATTCCCAATGAAAGCAAGTACTGCGTGAGCTATGGACAGTTAAAAGGATGTTATTGGACCATACCTGCCACATCTACTCAAGGGACAACTAAAGAAGGCGACAAAGATTATATTGCCCGTGTAGCACTTTCTCCGAATCTGGATTTGGAACTTCATAAAAAAGTTTTTTTAGATTTTGTAGAAACCATTTAAACTAAATGATTCCTCTTAAAACTTAGCGCAAGGCACAAAAAAGCGCCTGCTTCGTCTTTTTTTCTTTTTAGAAGCTACTTCGTAAATTAGTGATATTTCGTGTGAGCCAGCTGAATTAGCTGCTAATCGAGAAACCGTAACATCATAACTATATCCTATTTTTAAATTATAGTCTATTACTTGGTAACCTAAAATAATAGCCAATGCATCATTGTTTAATACGCCTTCATACGATTTTATTCCAGGTAAACCTCTATACCAAACTCCAAATGTAAAAGGCTCTCTAGTATAATACACTCCTAAATCTAATTGATCAAATTTTTGTTGCGCTTTATAATGTGCAGCAATGTTAAAGTAAGATGTATTTAAGGTTTTTCTTCCCCCTTCTGATAATTCAATCTTATATCCACCATGTGCGGAAAATTTCATAAACAAAGGGCTTTCATCATTAGTTAATGATTGGTTAGGTTCATTAATATGATTAAAAGAAACACCAGCCCAATACTTTGCTGAGTACACCAAAAAACCTGCTGTAACATCTATATAACTTACATTGTTTAGTTCAATATCATCCGAACTTGGACCATTAGCAGGTCCACCTCTTGCCAACTGATCATTAAACACCAGCTTAGAAAAATCTACTCCTCTTGAAATGTAGTTAAACTTTATACCTGGTTGAATAAATACTTTATTATCAATTCTAAAATGATAAGAATATAGAAATCCTATTTCTGTATTTCCCAAACCACCTGTACCTGCTTGTTCTCTTGCAAACAATAACCCTATACCACTATTAAATTCAGCCAAATTATAATCATAAGCAAAAGTATAATTTACAAAATGACCTGGTATAGCGGTCCATTGATTACGGTAATTAGTAGCAAAACGATGTTCTATTGTTGCTCCTGTAAAGGCTGGATTCAAGTATAGTGGTGCAGCATTAAATTGGGTGAACTGCATATCTTGACAGGTGCCGCCAAGAACAATTGAAAGCATACTTAAAATGAGTATAACTTTCAATTTATTTATCACTTCCGTTCTTCTTGTCTAAATTAAATTCAAATCGTTCATCATTGTTTACATCAAACTCTAACTCGGCTGTATAAGAATGATAATCGCCCGATTCTACAATTATATTGTATGATTTACCTGGGTCAACCAACATTATAAACTTTCCAGTATTATTATTTGATTTATAAATTCCTATTACTTTTTTCGATTCATTTTCTATTAAAGTAATCTTTGCTGAAAGTGGTGCCTTACCTTTTTTAGATTTTACAACTGCTTTAAGTACATGATGTTTTACAAACTCATCTTTTAGCACTACTTTATAAATATCTTGTCCCCCAAAACCTCCTTCACGAGAAGAAGAATAGTAGCCTACTTTTCCACTTGCTGAAAGCACAAAGAAAATATCATCTTGCACAGTATTAATTGGTGCTTTTAAATTTTCTGGTGTGCTCCAAACTCGTTTCTCATAAATGGTTTTAAACACATCATATCCCCCCATATTTTGATGACCTTTAGAACTAAAATAAAGGGTCTTTTTATCTGTATGAATAAAAGGGGCATCTTCATCATAAGCTGTATTTACTGTTGGTCCTAAATTCATTGCTTTACTCCATTTTCCGTTTGGTAACCTCATCACTTTATAAATATCTTTTCCTCCAAAACCTCCAGGCCTATCACTCGAAAAATAAAGTACTTTATCATCTAAAGTAATACAAGCGCTCGTTTCATTGTATTCTGAATTAATATTAGACCCCAACTTAAAAGGAGTTTCCCAATCATCCAACCCCATTCTACTTTCATATAAATCTCCTGTTCTTTGGTCTTCAGAAGGTTTAAACAAAAATAATATTTGACCATCTGCCGAAAGGCCAACACAAGCATCGTTAGTTGCTGTATTAATTCCCTCTTTCAATGGTTTTGGAGCCAACCATGTATTATTCACTTTGGTAGTTATATAAATATCTTCAAACGGCCTTCCATTTGGATCTAATTTCCCTCCAGTACTTCCCGGTCTTCTTGAAGTAAACAGCATCATTTTTTCATCTGCAGAAATTAATGGAACATATTCCTGATGCTCTGTATTTATAGTTTCCCCCATATTTTGAATCAGAACATTCCGCTTATCCAAAATCGCAGTTTGTGCATACTTCGTTTTTAATACCAAATGGTTTATTTCTTCATTGGTTAAATCTTTGTCTCCCGAAATTATTTTGTAAGCATTGTAATAGTTTAATGCTTTTTTAAACTTCATACTAACATGAGCTATAGATGCTTTATACCTAAACAATTCTAAACTAATTGCACTACTCGATTTTAAAAAATGTTCTTCGGCTTTCTTGTAATTTTTAATGTTGTAATTACAAACACCCATATTAAAGTTTAACTCTTTATTTTCAGGATCTTGATTGTATATTAAATCATACAATTTTAGGGCTCCATAATAGTTCCCTATCTCATATTGCTTATTAGCGAAGTTAAAAGGCTTCTTAAAATCTTTAGAGTTCTCTTGTGTGTATGCTGTAGTAGCAAACATCCAAAAAATTGCAATTATTAAATATCTCATTCTAACTGATATTTATCTTAATAATGTTACGTCTCCAACAAAGGATTCTGACCTACCATCAATAAATGTTACCTGTATCTTATAAATGTAAACATCTTGTTTACTTAATTCATTTCTATAATAACCATCCCATCCAATATTTACATCCTTACTTATAAAAAGTAGCTCTCCCCACTTATTGAATATATTCAATTCATATTTTTCAGCTCCAATTATTATCGGGTGGAACACATCATTATCTGTATCTCCATGGGCAAACAACCCTCCATTCCCTCCACCAGCACTTGGTGTAAAGGCATTAGGAATTGATATACCTCCTTCCGACAATGCTTCAACAGCAGCCGATAGTATAAATGTATCTATACAATTGTTTGGTGTTGAAGCTATTAACATAATATCATAAACACCCGTTTGTGTATAAAGGTGCTGAGGAAATTCATCTGTTGAAGTATTCCCATCACCAAAGTCCCAAAAATAGAAGGATGCAAAATTTGAAAGGTTAAACAATAACACTGGTTCATTAGGAATAAATACAGTTGTAGGAGACACTGTGAAAAATGCTGAAGGAACTTGATACACCTCAATTATCAATTGTTGCACTAAAACATCTTGTCCTCCAGGACCAGAAGCTGTTAAAGTAACGGTGTAAATTCCTGGACTGAAATAAGTATAACTCGGTGCTGTTTGAGTAGAGGTTCCTCCATCACCAAAATCCCACAAATAAGTGTCGGCAAATTGAGAATTATTAGTAAACTGAACTATTAATGGTCTACAACCTTGTGATGGACCTTGAAAATCAGCAATAGGTGGTGGAGCAGTTATTGTTATCATTTGAGTAATGGTATCAAAACAATTCCCATTACTTACTATTAAAGTTATAATATAATTCCCCCAAGTTCCATAAATATGGGGGCTTGGATTTTGTAATATTGATGTCGGTGTAGCATCACCAAAATCCCATAAATAAGTTGTGGCTCCAGTTGAATTATCTGTAACAGCTACTGTAGAGCTTGGGAAAACTTGAGTTATTGGAAAGGGAGTAAATGCTGCTGTAGGAATAGGAAACACCAAGACCTGTCCATAAGACGTATCGGTACATCCAAATGGTGACGTAGCTATTAATTGAACTATATATATTGTATCATTCGGTCCAGGATTGGTATATGTATGTGTTGGAGTTGGTCCGGTTCCAGTTACACCATCACCAAAATCCCACTGGTATTGTACTGCTCCTAAAACTGATGGGAAAACAACAATTAAAGGACTGCAACCTGAATCTGGGTTAGTATTAAATCCAAATTGAGGCTCAGGAAAAACAAGTACACTATCTACAATAGTGTCTGAACAACCATTAGCACTTGTAGCAATTAACGTGACAATATTATTTATAATAAATAAACTTGTATTGTTGTACGTGTGCGTAGGGTCTGTTGAATTATCTAATGGAGAACCATCACCGAAATCCCAACTGTAAGTTACTGCTCCTATTGAAGTATTGGTAAAGTTGACAATAAGTGGAGCGCAATCCAACGTTGCATCATTAGTAAACCCTGCAATAGGATTTGGATAAACTGTAATCAGTTGAAATGTAGTATCCGAACATCCAAAAGTAGTTTGAGAAATAAGTGTGACAATAAATGTAGTATCTACACCAAAATTATTGATAAATGTATATGTTGGATTTGTTGCTGTTGATGTATTTCCATCTCCAAAATCCCAAAAGAAACTTACTGCATTTAGTGAAGATGTATTCGTGAAATTAACTCCTAAAGGAGAACAACCAACCACGACATCTGGATTGTAATTTGCAGTTGGAGCTGTTTCCACAGTAACTATAATAGTATCTGAAGCCGAACAATTAGCAGTACTAACATCTAAAATAACACTAACAGAACCTGTAGTTGTATAAATGTGTGTTGGATTTTGCTGTGTACTAGAATTACCATCTCCAAAATCCCAATTCCAAGTAATTATTGGATCTCCTCCTGAACTGGTAGACTGATCAGTAAAAGAGGCCACTTCATTTTGACAAACACTTGTTGGAATAAATGCTGGTACTGGTGACTGAAAAACATCAATCACTTGAGTAATGGAATTGATACATCCATTAATACTACTCACATCTAATTGAACATTATAACTTCCTGGTGCTCCATAGAATTGTGCTGGCGGATTTTGAAGGTTACTAAAATTTCCATTATCAAAATCCCATTGCCAAGTTACGGCATCAACAGAAGAGAAATCAGTATAATTAACAGTCATACTATCACAACCCATATTGTTATCAAAATTAAAATTGGCCACAGGGCTAGGTAATACGTGCAAAGGAATTGTAGCTGTATCAGTACAACTTGCTGTTCCTCCTGTAATAAAAACAGCAAATTGAATAACATAATCTCCAGCAAAATTATAAGTATGAGAAACACCACCCGCTCCAGAAGCAATCCAACCTGTTCCATCGCCAAAATTCCATGAATAACCATTTGCTCCACCTCCTGATAAATCACCAAAAGTTACTGTCTCTCCCTCACAAATAGTGTCTTTACTTATTGTTAACGCTGCAGTTGGTGGCGGCACAATTTGTATGGTGATATAAGCAGTATCTAAACCACAATAGCTACTATCTACTAACATCACATTATAAGTTCCAATTCCAGGATAAGCCATTGTAATTGGTGGGTTATTTGGTGGGCCCCAAGGTTGCCAACCAATTATAGAATCTTGTCCCTGCCCCCAATAATTACCAAAATTCCACCATTCATAACGCTGAGCAGTATTACCATTTGCAAAACAATTTCTTGTAGTAGTATTAGTAAAATCTACTATAGTATCTGGGTAACATAAAAGTACATCTGTAGCTGTAATTTGAGCATCGTCAATATCCCAAACTTGTATTGGGAAAAATGTGTTAACAGATGGATTTCCTTGATTACAGTAATTTTCTGCAGTTAAAATAACTGCCACATCACAATTAACTGTTCCGGGTAAATAAACATGCGAAATGGTTTGTCCGGCATTGGTTTCATCCAAAAACAAAATAGGAGAACCATCACCAAAATCCCAAGTAAAATTGGTTGTTTGAGAAACATTTTGTGTGTTGTTATTAAAATTAAATGAAGCTGGGGCACATCCATTTATAGGGTCTCCAAAAGGAATAACAATAGAAGCTGTTGGTACTTGTTCCATTACTACAACTCCAGTAACTACACAACCATTAGAGTTATCAGTCAACGTTACAATAAATGTATCAACTGTAGAATTGTACAAGTGAGTAATAAAAGCAGGAGGTATTATACTCGCCCCATTATCATTTGGAGAACCATCGCCCCAGTTGATAGTATAATTCCCAACAGCAATATCAGGCTGAAGAAACAAAAAGAAATTACCTCCAGTACAGCTTATCCAATAAGGATTATTACCAAAAACACCCAATCCATCTAACAACTGTGGGCATTGAGCTACAGAAGATTTAATTCCAGTAAAGGAGAATAAAACAAGGAGTATATAAAAACTGTACTTTTTTAGCATTATTAATAGTACGTAAAAATGCTAAAAAAGGTACAGTTATTCTATGATTTTCGTCAAATAAATAAAGATTAAAATTTATTCCTTGCTCTTTGTGATTTATACTTTGAAGTACTAATTTTTATAGGTTTACTCTTAGGGTACTTTACAGTAAAAGTTAAATCTATTGTCTGACTTTGACCTGGTTCAATTTTATATACCCACTTTAATTCCCCCGTTAAATCATTCTTTTTAGCTTTAGAAATTTCTACCGCAGAAACCTCTATGTCACTATCTTGAGAAACTGGAAGCTGATCTAGCACCTCTATATTTATAGGTACTTTTCGATTATTCTTAACTATCATTCTATATGAATGTGTTTCTTTTCTATTAGATCCTATCACTTTTTTAGAACTAAAATCTTTCATTTTAGTTCTTGTAATCATCACTTTTTTGTCTCTTCCTAAAGAAATATCTAATGTGTCACTCACGTTTCTTGTTTGAATGTATGATTTCCCAACAAATGTTCCTCCAAAGTAAATGTTTGCTGTTCCTTCAATCAAGTTTAATTCTTGCCAATTTGGAATTCTAGCCATTAAAAACACATCTCTTTCCATCTTTGGTACTGCATAGTACTTATATAATGCTGGTAATTCATATTCTACCACATCAACGATGTATGGTTTATCATCTGAAGGAATTGTATATGCCTTTTTGATCTCAAACTCTGCACTTAGCTCAGGCACATAAATCGTCTCAAAATACGATACAGGAATGTTAACTGGGACATTAATATTCCCGTTAAAGTATGCATTGTTCGTTAATCCATCTGCATTCATTGCGCCATCTTTAAAGTAAACTTCTTGCTGTGATAAACTCTTTTGCTGATACATATTGTAAGAACTTTTTTTCTTTGAACTTTTATACATATTTGCAGTTTTATAATTTAAGTACCAAGGTAACATTTTAGGTTGTGTTGCACTTAATGTAGGATTTGCAGTAGATAATTTAAAGTTGATATTTTCCCAATCTATATCTGTATTATTGTAAACAAAAGCTTTATACTCTAAGTTGATTGGTTTATTAATGTCTTCTGCTCTAATGTCATAAGATGGAGTCCAGCCAGCATTACTTACAATATATTTTAAATCAATTTCGGTTGATTTTGATACTTCAGTATTTAACAACAGGGTAATTTCTCCTCTAGAATAAGTTGCCTTTGCATTGAGTTGATATAACTCATTCTTAATTCTATTAATAATCTTATTGTTTTTAGCTTCACCTCTATCAATTTTAGCCTTTGCTTTATTTATTTCCATAATTCTTGAACGAAAAAAATCTGCAGCCAGTTTCAATTCAGCAATCGAAACTCCTTTATCACTCCCCCCTATCCTCTTGTTTTGCAACATCATATCTTTCTCATTTAAATAAGCATCTTTATCATTGTTAAAGGCAATATTCTTTTGCTGAATTAATTCCAATGAATCTTTTAGCTTTAATACTTTAGGCTTTTCATTTACATTAGTCAGGTAATCTATTCGATGAGAGATAGCCAACAACTCAATATCATTTGTTGTTGTAACCTGTATATTTGTTGGATTAAACTTAGGCGACAATCCCGTAAAAACAACTTTGGTCCTGCCCTTTTCTAAGGTTACTTTTTTAGCCCTATGTATTTCAGCTCCATCTAAATATATTATTGCTGATTTAATTTTGGTGGTTACTTTTTTAACTTTTTCATTTTGTGTCCATCCTGTTTGAAACATTAATGTAAAACACAGTAAGTAGATAATCTTTCTCATAGCTTGCTTTTTTTTAATTCAATTAGAAGATGATGAAATTGTTTCAATTCCATATTTTTTTTGCATTGTTACAAAAATTATTCCTAAAATATTAAATAGTAAGATACAGAAAATATATACTAAATCCAACAAGGTAAGTCATTCCTAACCAACTCAATAGCTTTAAAAATAAACCTGGTCTATTTTCTTTAGGCATTGTTTTACCATGAATAACGAGATAGTTTAGTATAGCTAAAATTGGTGAAGTAATGAATGCTACTTTAGTAGCAAAATCTACCATTGTTTTCATATTGGTTAAGAAAAATGAAAGAATAATAACAGTCCCTATTACTACTACTAAAATCCAAATCCAATAGAGTTTATTCGAGTTCTTACTTTCTGAATTCCCTATCATTTGTGTAGTAGGGCTTAACACTCTCGGAAAAGCATCTAAACAAGTTAGCGTAGTACTAAACATAGTTGCAAATGCTGCAATAGCAATTATAAAGTACGACCAATCACCCAAATTTTTGGTGTAAATTCCTAATAATTGTTTGGCAAAACCACCTCCGCTTGCTTCTAATTCAATTCCTGTTCCGTAAATAGTAGAAGCTCCCAATCCTACAAAGCACAAAGCCAAAAATAAGGTTCCCCAATAACCTATTTTAAAATCGAGCAAAGCAGCCTTTAAAGGAATTCTCTCATTCACTTCCTTACTTTTTTCAACTGCCCAAACTGAGTGCCAAACCGAAATATCTAATGGCGCAGGCATCCAGCCCATCAAAGCAATTAAAAACAATACATTGGTATTATCTGAAAATGAAAAAGTAGTCAAATACATGGTGTATTGTTCTGGTGTTCCTAAAAGCGAAAAAGCAAATGCAACTACTGTTGTAACTGATAATATTAATATTATCAATTTCATTGTCTTGTCTAAAAAAGAGAATTTACCGATTAATAATATTCCTAAACAAACAGCTAACAAGCCAGAGGAAATTATCCAAGGATCAAAAGTTAACCCTGTTATTTCACTAACTAACCCTGCTGTTACTACTGTTACAGCAGATTGAATAATAAACATGGTACTTACAGTGATAATCAGATACAAGTAAAGCGACCATTTACCTAAAGCTTGGTAACCATAGAGCAAACTTTTACCTGTACTTGCAGCGTATCTCGGGCCCATTTCAAAAAATGGGTACTTTAAAAAGTTGGCTAGTAGTACAGCCCATACTAGACCATAACCAAACTCTGCTCCTGCCCTTGTTGATTGTACTAAATGAGAAACTCCTATTGCGGCACCTGCATACAACAACCCAGGGCCTAACAGCTTATACCAAGGAGTTTTCATTAGTGTGTTTTTTGAATCACTCCATAATTTGGTGAATATTCTTCAAATTTATTGATGTTTACTTTAAATGGTTTATTGCAATAATCTGTAATAATTAATTGATTGGCTAAAATTGTGAATTTTCGAATATGCTCCACCCCATAATAATTTGCTTGAAGTGTGATTGATAAATCTTGAATCTCCAGAACTTGGCACTTCACTTCTCTCTCTAAATAGAATAAATCAATCGCTTTATTCTGTTCTATTCCTTTTACAACTATTCCATGATGCCCCTTAACACTCCTAAATTCATTCCTTTTTTCAGGAAAAGCAGAGTACGAATAAGTACCTGGATCTTTAACCAAGTCTTTACCTTTTATTTGTAAATCGAAAGAAAGCTTATCGTTGTGTACATGACCCCAACTGTGATGCATATTTTTATTTGAAATTGCACTTATCGCCAAATAAAAGTTATTTGATTTGAAGACATAAATACCAAAATCTGCATAAGCGAATAACTTAACCTCCTCTAAACTAATATCAGATTGGAATTTAATCTCTGTGGTTGAAGGTATTTGTAGCTGATGCTTAGCATTTCGAATTTGATGTTTCTTTTTTTGTTTTGTGCTTGGTGATTCTAACTTATTATTTTTTGATATTTGTTCAATTATCGTCTTCTCTATATTGAGATTATCATCACGTCCAAACAAACCTGAAAATCCAGCCAGTAATGGTTCATAGTTCAATAAACTATTGTCAGAAAAATTAAACAGTCTACCACTATCATTATCTCCAAACTGAGGAATTTCACCATTTAACTTGATGATATCTTTAATAAATTGAGCTGATTTACCCAATAAACTAATATAACCTTGGTTAAGTTTCTTTCCATTTCTAAGCATTAAGGCTGTTGCATAGAGTATAGCCTCAGCACTTAAACAATGATAGGTTGTTGAACCTTCAAAATTTCCTCCATCAGCAAAAAACTGTTTATGAAACTCATTTTCTATTTGTTGCTCAGCAAACTCTCTCCATAATATTGTTTCCTCTTTTTGAGATAAATAATTGGCTGCAAATAATAACCCAACTAGATTAAACAAATAATGATTTCCTGCTGCGCCTTCTTTATATTCTAAATGATTATCGATAAATTCTGCATGACGATGGATTGAATCTGTAAAAATTAATGTAAACTCATCATTCAATAAATTTGTTGAGTCTACTTGTTTAAAAACATCATAAGCTACCAATAAATTACTAACTCTAATTCCCACATCCATTGCACAAGCCCATTGAACTCCCATACCTACTGGATTAGAAACAATAAAATCTAAACTCTGATTTTTAAATTCTTGAACTAATTCAATTTTATTTTGAGCATCAATTGCAACAAAAGCCATCTGTGGAAGATGTTGTAAACGACCTAATTCCCAACAATTTTTAACGTCAACATTTTTTGACTGATCTATTGTTTGATCATCAAACTGTTTTTTATCGTTAAACTGAAAGCCACTCCTTACATCCAATTGCCAATTAATAAATTGGTAATCATCAGTAATGTATTTGAATAGTTTTTCGGCAAAAAAATGATGTTCAGCATCTAATTCCAATTCCTTGGTTCTATTTCTACTCAACCAACCACTCCCTAACAAATCAAATTCATGATTAATGTAATGTTGTATTACCTCTCCACTAACAGAACATTTAAGTCCAGAAACATCTAACAAAGAATTTAATGTATAATTAGAAGCTGATTTCCTAAGGTCTTGAGCCGTATAATCTATTTTTTGAGTAGGAAACACTCTCTTTATCGCCCTCTTTACAAGAACATTAAAAGGAAGTTGTTTGGCTTTTTTTAAGTTACTCAAATCAGATTATTTTTTTCTAGCAGCATAAAACACAGTACTCTCTAATACGTGATGTGAATTAATGATACTCATAAACACACGCATGATTCCTTTAATAATTGTAAACACAAAATTACTCGCAGGTATTGGTGGAGAGTAAACTCGTTCTGTTGTAAATCCTTCCCACCTCAACTGTTCTTTAACCTGACCAATTGTGTATTCTGTAACATGGTAAGTTGACATAAATTCAATCTCTTTACCAAAAAATACCTTAATCAAATTTGAAAAACGATAACGACTTGGTGTTGAAATAATCAATAATCCATTTGGTTTTAAAACTCGTTTCATTGCCCTTAACATTTGAAGAGGGTCTGGTACATGTTCCCATAAATTATTGCAAACTACAATATCAAAATATTCATTTTGGTAAGGTGGGTGGTACGCATTAGCCGTTATAAAATTGACAGCTTTATATGTTTTATAAGCGTAATCAATTGCAGAGACTGAGTAATCTAACCCATGAACTTCAAAATTGACAAATTCTTTTTTAATGACATCTGTAAAATGCCCTTCACCACAACCTATATCTAATAATTTTAGACTAGCACTTTTTGCTGATGATGGAATTAAATCTATTGTAGATTT
>JAESUI010000222.1 GCA_016763135.1 Flavobacteriales bacterium | reverse complement strand
GTGTGATGTAGTATGTTTTTATAACACTGTCTTTTCCAATACTCATCGATTCTTTATGATAAACTACCGAAGAGGGGATGTATCGAATTCTGAACCCTGCTTTTTTGATTTTTTCACACCAATCGAGTTCTTCATAGTATAGAAAGTAGCTTTCGGCCATTGGGCCAATAATGTCAATCACTTTTTTTGGAACCATCATAGCAGCACCATGTGCGTAATTGGTATCTCTTTCTAAATCGTGTTGTCCTTTATCAACTTGGCGATTACCAATATGCCGGTTTCTTAAGGTTAAATGACTGATAGGAGTGGATCCTGCATACTGAATAACATTAGGATTAAAATAATATTTAATTTTTGGACTTACCGCTCCTATTGTTGAATCGTTTTTTAATTGTTGGATTAATAAACCAATCGTGTTTGGAAGAATAACAGTATCATTATTTAATAAAAAGATGAACTCTCCCTTAGCGCGAATAATTCCTAAATTATTTCCTCCAGCAAAACCTAAATTTATAGGGCTTAAAAATAATTTCACTTCAGGATACTTCTCTTTAATTATTAATGGGTCTCCTTTTTTGGAATCGTTATCTATAACTAATATTTCATAATTAGGGTATTCGTTCTTTTTAATGGAAGCTATTAAATCGCACGTAACTTTTGGATCATTATAATTGATGGTGATAATGCTTATCAGAGGAAGGTTCTCGTTCATTTTCCAAGTTGTCATAATTAGGTTTTTTTAGTTGATTGGGTATAAACCAATTATATGCCATCTGTTTTGAAGCCTCTGTAGGTATTGGTTTTATTGAGAAAATACTAATGTGAGAATGAAAACTGAATTCGTTTTGGGAAGTGAAATCCCATCTTGGGAATGCAACCAAAGATGGAAGAGTTGATTTATAGAGCTAAAAAAAACAAGCTTATTTTTTAAGCCTGTTTTGCAAATAACCTAGATTTTATAACGTTTTTTATAATGTAAGAAAATGCACAAATGGAACTCCATAATTCACACGTTAAACTTCTTTTAGGTAAGAATTTTTCGATTTCATTAATCTCCCAATTGCCCCGAAAGTATTTTGAGTACTTCTCTTCGGTAGGGTTAACAATAACCTCAATATTTCCTTCCCATTCATATCTAATAGTGTGAATGTTTCCGTGGGTGTATTGCATAATTTTATAGCCAATGGAATGTTTGGGCATATAGTGTAAGAAAATATCTCCTAAATCGTGACTGGGTTTAAATCCAACTTTATCCTTATCCATTAAAATTAGTTTGGAGTCTATTTCTAAAATTAACCATCGGTGAGATTCTTTAGGATGTAAATATTCGCCTATTAAGCTAGGTACTTCAATGTATCCTTTTTTAGCAACTCGAACTTGTTCATTTAAAAATTTTATAGGGTTTTCTACGTGTTCTAGTACTTGGTTACAAATTACATAATCAAATTCGTTGTCCTTAAAAGGTAAATTTTCACCATCTGCCTGAACAAATTTTTGATTGTGATATACTTTAACATCACCAGAACGATGGTAGTTAGAATCAACAAATTTATCGACAATTACATTCGATCTTTTATGTGGGTTATGACCTCCACCAACTTCTGAAACAGAATAACTGGCAGGTACTTTTATGTGGTTTCTGGATTTTGGGTTGCTTACTTTCATAACGTTAGGTTTAGTTAAATTGTTTATCTAATTCTTTTTTTTTTAAATAATTCAAAATGGTGTGAAACCCATTTTTAAAAATGGATTTAAGGCTAAGGTTGATTTCTCTTTTTAAGAAGAAATATCCTATTATCATTCCTGATAAAACATTGGCAACCGTTACAAGAGCAACTAATTCAAGACTGTTGAAATAGTAGATAACGATAATGTCTCCAATAATATTTACCGATGCCATTATTACTACTTTATAAAAGTTTAGCTTAGGTAATCCGATAGCGTCTAAAGTGATGCCCGTTAATCTATCGAAAGGGAGAAACAAACCATAGATTAAAAATAGTTGAAAAATAAAAACAGTATCTATGTATTTCTCTCCTCCAATTAATAGTACTAATGGTTCTGAAACGAAATAAAGAAATACCATAAAAGGGATGTATAACAATGTTAGTACTCCTATGTATTTCTCTAGGGTTTGTTTTAGGGCTATTTTATTATTAGCGTTGTCGTAAGCTGATAATACGGGGAAAGCAACGGATATTGCACTTTTTAATGGGGCTTCTATTAATTCAACTAATCTTAAAGGAACACTATATATTGCAATTGCTATTGGGCCCAAAAATGCTCCTATTATAAATACATCGGAGCTTTTTAATAGGTTAGAACCCAAAAATGCAAGCATATGATATTTGGCAAATGTGATGATCTTTTTGAGGGCTGATTTTGTCGTTTTAAATAGATGAGAATAGCCCGTATTCCCCCAGAAAATAGCTAGTACACTTGATGTTGTAAAAACTACAACGTGCATTGTAATTAATTGTTGAAGGCTAATTGCGATAAAGATGGAGGAAACACAAACCAATAAAAACCCTATCGCATTGAACATTCTAAGAATGGTTATTTATTTAAATTCGAGTAATACTTGATGATTCCATAAAAAGTAGAAAAATGGCATAGAAAGAATTGCGTAAAGAGGGTAGCATAAAAGAAATAACAAAACTCCTTCTAGTTTAAAGATGTTGAGGTAATAGACAGCATAACAACATACAGAAATAATAAGAACAACCGAAAGATTAAGAAACCAACTGCTACCAATGAGTTCTTTCTTTTCTTTTTGATCACAACCACTGGAATATTTTATTAAAGCTGTTTTAACAATTCCTGATTTTATCATATCAACAAATGTTAGTAGCGTAAGATAAAGTGCCCATTGCCCAAAATCTTCTTTGGATAAAATTCTGGCCAATATTATAAATGATAAAACGGCAAAACCAGATGTTCCTGCCTGCTCAATAAAAGATTGCAAGTGTTTGCTAGATATGATTTTTTTAAACATTTAGTTGGTTAACTATTAATTGTTAATGGTGTTAAGCATAATTATGCCACTTGAAAAATAAGATCGCAACTTACAGTAGTACAGCTAAATACGATTTTTAAAAAAGTAGTTGATTTCCCAATTTGGGATTTGTTTTCTGGATGTTATAAGGTAATTATCCGTTTATTCTTCGTTTCCCTACCCTTGGCAACACAGGACTTAATAGTTAAGTCTTATATTTGAGAGTTAAACATATTCCCGATAGTTATTGGGAGCGAATAAGTACACCGGTGTATTTATTCGGTTGTTGTATGCAATTATTGAATTACTAAAACTCAAATTAATTTCCTGAATGCAAAATAGGATCACTACGAAGATAGAGCTAGATAGAAACAAAAATGAACTGAATAGGTTTATTTATAAGTCTTTTACTATTGATTCAAATGATTACATTATTGACGAAACAGAATACGATACTGATTCAAATATTGTTTGTAAAATTATTTATAGATACTTTGATACAGGAGAAGTAAATGAATACATAGAATACAACCCATTAGATGAATTATTAGAAAGACATACTTACTTCAAAAATGATTCCGGAGATATTGACAAAATTGAATTTGAATTATTGGCGGTCATAAATCGATTAGGGAATTTACATACACAGACATTGGAAATGCGGATAAAGCCATAATAAGGGATGAGACGGGCCAAATTACTGGATATGAAGTATACATAACTAATGAAAATGGGCAGACGATTGAAGAGATTGAATTAGATTCTGAAAATCAAGAATTATCTAAATATACTAGGTCATACACTATAGATGAATTACTCAAAATTGAAAATCATTTTATTGATGGAAGTTTGATTAATACAGAGTCCTTTGAGTACGATAATAATAACTTAAAGAAAAAAATTCTGCGAAATTATCCAGACAATTTTGAAATAATTGATGAT
>JAESUI010000221.1 GCA_016763135.1 Flavobacteriales bacterium | reverse complement strand
GTCGGTTATACTTGTAATCGAATATGTTATTTCTCCAGTTGTTGCGTTTGTTATCGTTGCTGTGAATTGTCCTGTTTCTAAACTCGGTTTTATATATTTAATTAATACAGGTGTTGCCCCTGTTATATCTGTTCCGACTATTCTAACAATGTCCAATGCTGTTTGTCCTACATGTACTCTTCCCATATTAAAATATTTTGCTTGTTTTTGTGTCCGTTATTGTTGCTGTTGAATTTTTACTATTCGTTAATTCTATATTTGAATTTCTATTAATCGTTAAAGATACTAAAGAATTATTTTCTTTTTCTAAAGTTGCGTCTGAATCCTTAACACTTGTTAAAGATACTAAAGAATTTTTAATATTTCTCTCGATTCAATATTTGCAATTACAAGACTTCCGCTCGTTGTACTAAATCCGTTTGTTGTGCCACTTAATGATATGATTACCTCTATATCTCCAGACGTTATTGATTGACCGATAGATAAACTTTGTAGTAATGATTCTAAAACTAAATTCCCCGTTGTTGTGGATGTGCTAACAGAAACCCCTGATAATTCTAAGTCTTGTAAAGCTAGATCACCGCTTGTTATAGACGCTCCATTACTTGTGCCGCTTAGTTCTTGAATTATAGTTATATCGCCGCTTGTTGTACTAGAACCGATTGAAACACCAGATAGTTGTGATTCTATAGTTATATTCCCCGTTGTTACACTACTACCAGAACTTGTGCCGCTTAATTCAGCCCCCGCAACCGTTATCGTTGCATCTCCTGCTGTGGTGCTAGACCCCGCACTTGTTCCCGATAAACTTAATTCTATTACTATATTACCGCTCGTGGTGCTTGTTCCGTTAGATGTTGCGGATAATTCAATTATACTTGTTAAATTACCGCTTGTTACACTGCTCCCGCTACTTGTACCGCTTAATTCTGTTTCTGTGGTCTGTATAATTAAATCGCCGCTTGTTGTGCTTGCCCCATTACTAACGCCTGATAGATTTGATTCTATTGTAATGTTGCCAACCGTAGAACTAGACCCATTTGAAACACTCGATAATTCTATTATAGAAATTATATTCCCCGTGGTGGTGGTTGAACCGCTTGATAATCCAGATAATAAAACCGATATAGATACATCACCGCTCGTTGTGCTAGATGATGCGCTTGTTCCTGCGATTTCAGATATTATACTTGCATTCCCTGTTGTTATAGAGCTTCCGTTTGACGCTCCCGAAAGTGCTGATTCTATATTTATATTTCCAGTGGTTGCTGAAGATGAGGTACTAACCGATGATATTTCGCTTTCGATTGTAGCGTTTGCGGATGTTATAGAACTCCCTGAAGATGTGCCGCTTAATAATGATTCAATTACAATATTTCCCGTGGTGGTTGAACTACTAACTGACTGCCCTGATATTTCTAAAGGCTCAAATATTATATTTCCGCTTGTTGTGCTTGTTCCGCTCGATGTAGATGATAACTCTAATGAAACTGTTAAATCTCCCGTTGTTGTGCTTGACCCGTTTGATGTAGCTGATAGTTCTAATGATATTGTTAAATCCCCCGTAGTTGTGCTGCTTGATGTAGATGTTCCCGCTAATTCCTCTATTGTTCCGCCTGAAGCCTCAATGAGAATATCATTATTTAGATTGGTTTCTATTTGCGTGTTATCATCATCATACCAAGCCCACATTATACGCCCACCGCTTGACCCGATACTTCTAGCCCCTGCAACTAATCTGTTATCATCATCCGTATCTTCTCCATAAGGAACCTCTGTTCCCCAAGAAGTCCCGCCGTTTGTTGATAGTTTATAATAAATATTGGTTGACGATGTCCACCCCGAACCGTAGATATAAGCGATGTAAACATCATCGTTTTGTTGATTGATAATAACCGCTGCTTGTGCGGCATCATTTACATTAGTAAATATATTTGTTTTAGCCGTTACCGTGGGACTTGATATACTATCGACGGTTAAATCCCAAACCTTTAAATCATCACTTCCATGATTATTATTAGTATGTGCGGCAAATATAATGTGTCCGTCCGAATGCCTTAATGCTCCATCCCAATTAGTAAAAACAGTATCAAAACTCATGCTCGTTGAAACAGATGTTTCAGTCCAAGTATTAGCCGAGTCATCATACATTTTTATAGATATCTCGCTTGAGCTCGCATCCCAATACATTGACGCTATATCTGCATCATCACCAGTATTGGCAGGAAAAAATAATAAATAATCAGGGTTTCTATTGCTCTCCCCTATCGCTGTAATAGATGTCCAATTTGTGCCGCCGTCTGTAGATTTATAAGTTCTATCGGTAGCCGCTGAAGAATGTGATAATATTAAATTTCCGTTTCTGGCTTTAGTTATAGCAAATCTGTTATTGATTCTCGTTGTTGTTCCTGTGTAGTTTGCTACGGTTACAATAGTTGAAACACTCCCGTCTGATATATCTACATTACAATATAATAAATTTTCGGTTCCAGAATCCCACCAAACAACATGAACAAGATCGCCAGTATCATCGGTTTCTTTGTCGTACCAAACAGCCATTCCCAAGGAATCCCCCGCCTGTATTTCTGTGATTGCCCAAGATGTACCCGCGTTTATAGTTCTTGCAAAGCTCACATCGGTATCACCGTCCATGTGAAAGACAATACCTATATCTTCATCCAACCAATAGACACCCCTACAGGCGTTAAATTGGTCGGCTGAACTGGTTAAATCAGATGCAATTACTATATCAGCCATAACTTAAAAAGACCCAATCAAAATGAAAGGGTCTAAACTAAATTTTTAATTTAAACTCTTAATCTTCTGTTACATCTAATGCCCCAATACTATATTTTACGGTTACACCCGTTGTTACTAACCTTGATGTGTCTAAAGCTGCAAAGTTAAGCATGTCACCCGATGTTATAGCGGTCATAATTGCAAAATGCGTTACTGTCTCACTTCCACTTGTTGCCTCTGGGAATGTTATTTCCGCAGCGTTTGAAACATTATTGCCCGCGACTGTCCATCCGCCCGCTGTTCTTGCAACTGCTTGACGTGCATACGCACCAAATGTTGCTTCAGTACCTCCGCCCGCTTCTCCTGGTGCGGCTGTAAATAATGCAATAAAGAAACTCCCCGCGGCTGCGCTGTTCTGTAATCCTGCGGCATCTCCAATGTTAGCAAAATCGACGTTATTATACAATAATGTTAAATAAGCCGTTTCATGTAGATTTGTTTTACTCATAATATTTTTATTTTATTTCGTTAAATTCTTTTTGTATTTCGTTCCGTACCTTTTGAGATGCTAAGATAATAAAAACTTTTGAATATTTCCATGACCCTATTTCATCGGGTGTTGTTCCAAACATTTGCGCAAGGTCTGTCTTTTGCAATAGGTGGTTAAAGGGTGCTAATCGATTTGATGCGTTCAACATTTCTAAAACATCGCTTTTGTCACCGCTCAACCATTCCGCCTCTTTCTTGTTAATCTTGCCTATAAAGTCTTTTATGAAGTTTGTTGCTTTGAATAATTGAAACACACTTTCATTTAAAAACAATTCGTCTGGTGAGTTATCCATATCACCACGAACACCAAACAGCATTAAATATAAATCTTTTATATCTTCAGTATTAGGATTGCTTAATATCTTTCTTGTGACTTGTATTTCATCAAACGTTAAAGAACTTACATTACATTTTTTACCGCAAAACAAATTCTCTGGATTCATTACATCAAGAAATATATCATAGCTTGTTGCGTCCTCCAAAGAAAAGTATTGTTGTATTGTTATGTTTTCTATTGTTTCCAATTAATTTTAAAGTTTTTTATTCCCATTGTATCCGTCACTGTTCCAAAAGAATAACCCATATCCAT
>JAESUI010000220.1 GCA_016763135.1 Flavobacteriales bacterium | reverse complement strand
CGATATGGTAATTAGAAGAAAAATAAAGCGTATAACTATCTGAATGCATAAAGGGAGACTTTTCATCACCAGGGGTGTTTATTGGTGCGCCTAAATTAATTGGATCACTCCAGCTACCATCTTTTAATCTTTCACATTTATAGATGTCCATATCACCACCAAATACATCAACAACCCTGGTAAAATAAAGTGTTTTATTATCTGAAGAAATAGAAGGTTGTGCTTCCCATGTAGTAGGAGTGTTTATGTTACTTCCTATTGATTGAAGTTTTGTCCATTTTCCATCTTTCAATTCAGAAAAGAAAATATCAGCATTATCAAACATTTGCCCAAAACCAGCGCGGTTTTTACCACGGTAGGGAATTACATCTACAATGGTAATAAAGAGTAATTTATTATTTACAGAAATAGAAACACCGCCTTGGTATTGACCTAGATTAAAAGGATCTCCCATAGGGATTCCACCACTATAATTATCTCCCATTGTTTTTCTACTTTTTATAAACTGTTCTTTATAACCCCCATCAAATGCTTGTTTTGTTTCATCAGGCATTTTTCGGGTAAAGTATAAGTATCTATTGTCTGGGGATAACATTGGTAAATATTCATCATAAGCTGTAGATGGTCCTTCCACTTTTTTAGGTGCAAATGGCACGGTATCGTTTATTAACTTAATGTAAGTTTCTATGTCTTGAACTCTTGCATAGGAATAACGTTCGTCCTTTTTATAAGCATTTGGCGAAGCCATAATTGTTTGAAAATAAGGTTTAGATTGAATGAATTTTCGTTGTCCGAAATAATAATCCCCTAATTTTCTAGAATGATAAAAGTTTCTATAGTCTGGACAAATCTCATAGATTTTTTTCCAGTATTTTACTTTTGTTCTTTCGTGTTGTTTAAAAGCATTTATATCCGCAGCATTAAAAGCTTTATCAGCTTTGTTTGCACTCATACCAGCCAACTCATCATAAGCTTCAAGATAGTTGGGGTCAATTTTTATTGCTTGAATTAATAAGGTTTTTCTTTCTTTATATGAGCCAGTTTTTGCTGCTTCAAAAAGCTTGGTAGCTTTCTTTTTTGGCTCAGGACAGTTTTCTTCTTGGGCGTTAACACCTAAAAATAAAACACTTATTAGTATTGCAATAATGTATTTCTTCAATTTACCTTTTTCTTGTTTTAGAAAGCATTATTTACTTTCAACGTCAGCCATAATTTTATCAGCCTCTTTTTTTGCTCTAGCATCAACAATATCTGCTTGTTTGTTTGCTTCTGCTTCTGCTTTATTAGCTTGTTTGTCAGCTTGCTTTATGACTTCTTTAGCAGCTATTTTAGCAGCTCCTTTTTTGAAAGGATTGCTTCCTGCATCTTTAATTAATTTGTCTCCTTGTATTTTTCCTTCTTTTCTAATTCTATCTCCTGCTTTTTTACCTTCAGCTCTAAGCTTTTCAGATTGAGCTTTAGCTTCCTTTAATAGCTTGTCAGCTTGTTCTCTGGCTATTTTTTTGGCATCATCTTTAATTTCTTCTATCTTTTCTTCTACTTGTTCTTTCACATCATCAACAATGCTTCCAGTCATATTTTTAAGATTTACACCTACTTTCGGGTTGTCAACAGTTCCTTTTAGAGTAACATCAACATCAACGGTTTTAGAATCCTTTAGACTCATGCCTAAGCCTGCAGCTTGCTCGTTAAGTTTGTTAATTGCATCACCTGCACCAAGTTCTTCGGTCGGAACTTTTAATGTCATTACATTATCCATTGTTTGATCAAATCCATTAGAGCCAGACATTGTTCCTGTAATTGTTCCCATTTTTATGTCAAAAGGTTCAGTGTAAATTCTCCCATCTTTAAAACTATACTTGATTTTTGTGTCGTCAATTTCTAATTTTGAAAACTTATCATTTTTCAATATATCAGCTAATTTATTGAGTGCTTTAAAATCATCAACTTTCATATTTTTAGTTAACATCTCCCCATTTCCAATTAGTGTATTTAAATCGGGCATCATTTCTTGATCTAATACTCCGTTTACTATTAATGAAGTATTAAAACGTCCCTTCATATTTTTAGCATAAGGTGCCATTTCATCTATGGTGTTAAATGTGCTAGTTACGGTTTCAATATCAAAATCATTAATGTCCATATCATAACTAAAGCCTGGTTTTTTAGGGTTAGTAGTCTCATAGTAACCATTCATAACCATGCTTCCTCCAAGTAAATTCATTGCCAAATTATTCATACTTACTTTTTGGTCTTTCACTATCAATTCGCCATTAAGGTTATCAATCTCCATATTGTCATAGATAACTTTTTTCATACTAGAAGCCAGTATAAAATCTATATTTTTTGGAATCTCAATTACACTTAATGGTTCTTCTTCAGCGGTTTCAGCTCCTTCTGCAACTTCAACCTCTTCTTCCATAAATTCGTTTAAGTCCATTAAATTAGAGCTTAAGTTGAACCTTCCTTTTAATGCTTCATCATCAGCAAATGCATAAGCGATAAAGTTTTCCATTTTTCCATTTGCATTAATATCAGATTTCCCAATTTGAGCTTCAAAAGAAGATAATTCAACAGCTTGTGGAGAAAAGTTTAAATACATTTGCTTTAACAATATGTCGTAAGGAAGTGAATCACTTTTATAATCCATATCTAATATGATTAGTTGACCTTCTGCAGTAAATTCTTCATATCTCTCTTCTTCTAAAGCTGACACTTTTCCTTTTAATCGAACATCAGCAGTAATGTTCCCATTCATTTCTTCACCTTCTTCCATAGGGATTACATCTTTTAAAGAAGCCAGACTAAACTTAGCTTTAATTCCACCATCAATATCTGGGTCGGAAATAGGAGTTTTAATTTTCATGTTCATATCAATTGGATTCCCAGCGATTTCCATATAAAATCTTTTAAGATTTATAAAAGTGTTGTCTTCGCTTCCTCCAGGATTATCTACATGTAAATCAACTTGAATGTTATTTACTGCTTTTGGTAAGTCAGGATATTTAAACATAGCATCTTCTACTATTAAATCTAACCCAAAAGCAGGCAGTGCAGTTTCAGTATAAATACCTTTAGCATAACCATCTAATTGAAGTTTTCCAGCAGTTTTCACTGAAGAAAAATCAGTCATATAAACAGCAGGGATAAGAGATAAAATGTTTTTAAATGCTGTTTTCTTAGCTCCAAATTTTATGTCCATGTCAATATCATCGTTATCCTCAAATATTGCAACCCAACCGTCCAAGCCAAGTGTTAGTTCGTTAATTTTAAATTCGTTTTCAGAAAAAGTGTATTTATTATTTGCTAAATCTGCTTTAATAGTCGCAGTAGCTTCTATCTTAGCTTTTTTGAAATACTTGATGGATTCCATTTCTAAGTCCAAAGCCTCTATAGTAGTTTTAGTAACTAAGTCAGTTACATCTTCTGTCATATCACCAGACATATTAAAATTAAAGTTGGTAATGGTAGTTGTTAAATCCATTGTTTCATCAACGTAAGTAATATTTGCATTGATGATGGATAAATCTTTTAACCCTAATTTGAAAGAAGAAGCTTCTTCTGTAGTTTCTTCTGCAACTTCATCATCGCTAACTTTTACAATATCCCAATTGGCAGTAGAGTCTGCTAATACTAATGCATTAACGTTTAGGTCTAAAATGCTAAGTGTTTTCACATTAATTTCATCTCCACTAATAACACTCATTAAATCTACTTTAAGTGTTAAGTTCTTTATACTTGCTAATTGAACCCCCTCAAATTGGTCAACACCATCAACTGTAACATCGTTTATTGAAAACTCAAAATTTGGGAAGGTGCTAATTAGTCCTAAGTCGAATTCACCAAAATCTACCTTAGCGTTTAAGCTATTGTTAGCCTCTTCTTTAACTTTTTCTACAATTGTTCCCTTAAATATTATAGGTAAAAGAACGATTAGTATTATTAGAAATAGAAGTGTAAAGCCGAGGTATTTAAGAATTTTTTTGATCATAATAGTTGGTGTCGTTTCAATAAATGTGCCTAAAAATATAAGTGATTAAAATTAACAAAAAGTTAGTTGATTTATTGTTGTCTATTAAGATTTATTCTTAATTGTAATATCAATACCTTTGCGTGAGTAATTTAAAACTTTAGAAAAATGAAAAATGCATTAAAAGTAGTATTAGGCTTGGTTGTATTAGTGGGTACATTAACTGCTAAAAGTCAAACATTTTCAGTTTCTACCGATAGTGTTTTTGTTGTTAGGCAATCTGGAAGTTTTTTGACTGATACGACTGACGTGATTAGGCTTACTAATAATACAGGTAATCCTTTAAATTTAAAAATATCCCTTACTTATGAAGATGTCTCTCCAGATATCGGTGAAATAAGTTTTTTTTCAGGTTTTCCTCATCAAATTGCTAATTTTAATCCGATTGGATTTGTTGATTCAACTATAATAGTGGCTAATGATTCAATCGATTTTAAAGCTGTATTTTCATTATCATCAATACCCACTCTTCCAGCGCAGAATAGAATGAAAATAACAGTTTACGACAATGCTGATAGTGCTAATACATATCAAATATTAACTTTTGCTGTTAT
>JAESUI010000219.1 GCA_016763135.1 Flavobacteriales bacterium | reverse complement strand
AGTAATTGTTGGAGCAGGAGATTCTGCTTGTGAAGAAGCACATTATCTTTCTAATATCTGTACTAAAGTTACTATGCTGGTAAGAAAAGATGAGTTTAGAGCATCTAAAATAATGGCAGAGCGAGTAAAGAATACAAAAAATATTGAAATTCTTTTTAATACTGAAACAGTTGAGGTGTTAGGAGAGAATGATTTGGTAATTGGAGCTAAAGTAAAAAACAATCAAACAGGAGAAGAAACAACGATTCCTTGTACTGGATTTTTTGTAGCAATAGGACACAATCCAAATACAGAAATATTTAAAGAATTCATTAATCTAGATAATGCTGGATACATTGAATATGCTGAGCCTGGAACAGCTAAAACAAATGTTCCTGGAGTATTTGTTTCTGGAGATGCAGCAGATAAAACTTACCGACAAGCAATTACAGCAGCAGGAACAGGTTGTATGGCAGCTTTAGAAGCAGAAAGATATTTAGCAGCAAAAGGACATTGAGAAAACTTATGGAGTTGAAGAATTTTACTCTATATTTATAGAATAAACAAGTCTAAAGGATATTGGTAATTCATTATTATTTATAATTAAAACTTAAGCTATTCGAATCAATGAAGACAGTATTATTATTTCTAATTTATTTTGTATCTTATTCTGTTGGGATATCCCAAACGTTGGATTGGGTAAAAGGAGTTGGAGGAGCTGGTTCTGATTATTGTACTTCAATAGTCGTTAATGATTTAGGAGATGTTTATGTGACAGGTAACTTTGGCGATACTGTAGATTTCGATCCAGGAATAGGAGTTGCAAATCTTATTTCAGTTGGAGATGAGGATGTCTTTATACAAAAACTAGATGTTGCAGGTAATTTTCTTTGGGCAAAAAGTTTTGGAGGAATTGGGTCAGATGAGGGTAGATCTTTAAAGTTAGATGATGTTGGGAATTTATATTTAACAGGACTTTTTTATGACACAGTTGACTTTGATCCTAATATTGGGGTAGCCAATCATACTTCTACAGGATTGTCAGATTCTTTTATACAAAAATTTGATTCTAATGGTAATTTAATATGGGTAAAAACCTTTGGCGGTGTTAGCGGTTGGGATAATCCATATGATATAGCAATTGATGACATTGGGAATATTTATACTATTGGTATTTTTAATGAAATTGTAGATTTCGATCCAAACGCTGGTGTATATAATATGGGAACTTTAGGCCTTAGTTCTGCATTTATACAAAAATTAGATTCGTCTGGTAATCTTCTTTGGGCAAAAAGCTTAACTTGTATAATTGGATGCTTATGGGGGATTGAGCCTCACTCAATAGGTGTTGATGACAATAATAATATTTATATAAATGGAGGGTTTTCTGGTACTTCAGATTTTGACCCAGGTGTAGGAATATTTAATTTGACGAGTATATCTATGAATAGTAAAAACATGTACATACAAAAATTGGACTCTAACGGTAACTTTGTATGGGCAAAAATGGTTGGGTCTGGGATTGCTAGCCCACAAGAAAGTACACTTACAATAGATAAATTTGCTAATATTTATAGTACGGGTCCATTTTATGATACAGTTGATTTTGACCCCAGTAATGGTGTAGCAAATTTAATGGCACCTAATGGTGGGATTTTTATACAAAAATTAGATTCAGGAGGGAATTATATTTGGGCTAAAGGTATGACAGGTGCTAGCAACTATATAGCAGAAGGCACTTCTATTTCAGTTGATGGAAATTGTAATGTTTATACTACCGGTCAATTCAATAAGACAATTGATTTTGACCCTAATGTTGGGGTAGCAAATTTAACAACAGCTACTACTTTTAGTACAGAAATTTTCATACAGAAATTAGATTCAGCAGGAAATTATGTATGGGCAAAGCATATGAAAGGAAGTAGTACTGCGGTTGCTACTTCTATTTCGGTTAATGGGTTAGGGAGCATATATGTTGCAGGTGCATTTCGTGGTTTAGTAAATTTTGAACCAGACACAGGTAGTACTCCTCTAACTGCTATTTCATCAGGAGACATCTTTATTCAAAAGTTGAATTATTGTACCCCAAATACAGAGTTAGATATCGTGTCAGCATGTAAATCATATACATGGGTAAATGGGGTTACTTATACTTCAGATAACGCTACAGCAACTTACCCTTATACAAATATTAATGGTTGTGACTCTATTGTTACTTTAAACTTAACAATTGATTCAGTAGATGTATCAGTTATCTATTCAGCTCCATTAATCACAGCAAATGCAACAGGTGTTACATATCAATGGTTAGATTGTGATAATAATTATGCAATAATTAATGGAGAAATAAATCAAAATTTCACAGTTCCTAGTAGTGGGAATTATGCAGTAGAGATAACGGATAATAATTGTATAGATACTTCTGATTGTATAGCAGTTTCATTAATTGGGATAACTGAAAACAGATTGCTTCACCAAGTTTCTATTTTTCCGAATCCAGCCAAGAATCAATTTACTCTGTGGAATGATTTAAACTGTACAAATGGAGAAATTAAGATCATCATTCACGATGCAATAGGAAAGGTATTAATTGATGAAGTTGTTTTGAGTGAACAACAAACATTTAATATTCATCATTTAAAATCAGGAATATATTTTTATACGATATCTCAGGACAACCAAATTATTAAAAAAGATAAGTTAATAATCGAGTAAGTAGACCATTAATTCTTAAAGAAAGCTTCGTGATTATTGGTCTTTTTTTCTAAATTTACGATTCTAAAAAAAATAAGTAAATGCAAAAAGTAGCAGTAATAGGAGCAGGAACAATGGGTAATGGAATTGCCCACACTTTCGCTCAAAGTGGAATTAAAGTAAATTTAATTGATATTTCTCAAGAAGCGTTGGATAAAGCGTTGGCAACCATATCTAAAAATTTAGGTAGAATGGTAGCAAAAGAAAAAATATCAGAAGAAGATAAAAACAATACAATTGCTAATATTTCAACTCATACAGATATGATTGCTGGTGTTGAAGGTGTTGGACTAGTTGTTGAAGCAGCAACAGAAAATCTTGATTTAAAATTGAAGATATTTAAATCAATGGACGAAGCAACATCTGATGATGTGATTTTAGCAACAAATACTTCTTCGATATCTATTACGCAAATTGCAGCTGTAACTGGTCGACCAGATAAAGTAATAGGAATGCATTTTATGAACCCTGTTCCAATAATGAAATTGGTAGAAATTATTAGAGGTTATTCAACTTCTGATGAGGTTACAAATACCATTATGGAGTTATCTAAAAAGCTAGGTAAAACTCCGACAGAAGTGAACGATTATCCAGGTTTTGTAGCTAACAGAATTTTGATGCCAATGATTAATGAAGCAATAATTACCCTACATGAAGGAGTTGCTGGCGTGGAAGAAATTGATACGGTAATGAAGCTAGGAATGGCTCATCCAATGGGGCCATTACAACTAGCAGATTTTATAGGTTTAGATGTTTGTTTATCTATCCTTAATGTTATGTATGAAGGTTTTGGAAATCCAAAATATGCACCTTGTCCATTATTAGTAAACATGGTGGCAGCAAGTAAAATGGGTATAAAATCTGGAGAAGGATTTTATTCTTGGGGGCATGGAACTAAGGATCTAATTGTTTCTAATCAGTTTAGATAAAAAGAAATTTTAATAAAAGATAATCGTCACTTCAGTTGAGGTGGCGATTTTTTATTTTTAGTAAAATACTTTCTTAAATTTAACGTTAGCCATAAACAATATGGAATAACTATATTTGTTCCAAGTAATTATCCAGTGAAGAAAATAACAAAATTCATACTTCTTTCTTTTATAGGCCCGTTTATCCTTACTTTTTTTATATCTGTATTTGTATTGCTAATGCAATTTATATGGTTGTGGGTAGATGAAATGTTAGGAAAGGGAATTGAATGGTATATAATTGCAGAGTTTTTAATCTACTCCTCAGCCAACTTAGTTCCTTTAGCATTGCCATTAGCTGTTTTGTTAGCTTCAATAATGACTTTCGGAAATTTAGGAGAGCACTTTGAATTGGTCTCCTTTAAATCTGCAGGAATATCTTTACAACGTATAATGAGGCCTTTAACAATTTTTGTTTTATGTGTGAGTCTCGGTGCTTTTGTTTTTGCAAATTATGTTATGCCGGTTGCTAACCTAAAGTTTTATTCGTTGTTGCATGATATAAGAAGTAAAAAACCTGCGGTAAATATTAAGCCAGGAGTTTTTTATAGTCAAATTGAAGGATACACTATTAGAGTTATGGCTAAAACAGAGTTAGAAAATGGTGATGAGATGCTTAAAGATGTAATGATTTATAATCATACCATAGGAGCAGGAAATCGTCATTTAACTGTTGCTGATTCAGCAATAATGAAGATGTCAAATGATAAATCTTATTTTTCTATTAAGTTATTTTATGGCACAGATTATCAAGATCAAGTAGAAGCCACAAGCGATAAAGTATATCCTTTATCACGATTTTCATTTGAAGAAAATGAAATGAGAATTAATTTAGATGGGTTTGAATTTAGTAGAACAGATGAAGATGCGTTTAAACATGATTATAGATTGTTTAATTTAAGGCAATTAGAAAATAAAATAGACACCTTAGAGTGGCAGTCCAAAGAACAGGTGGATAATTATACTAACTTAATTATAAATGATTATCTTTTTAATGATTCTATTTTTGATAAAATGAGAGATGACAAAGGGAAAACTTTACCACGAGAAGAATATGTAGTAGAATTAGATCAATCTGAAATTAATCAGTTATTCAGCATTGCTATTAACAATGCAAGAACAAGTAAAGGGAGAGCAAGTGCTGTTGCTTCAACGAAGATGATTAAGAGTAGAGAAATTGCTCGGATGAATATTGAGTGGCATCGAAAATATTCTTTTTCGTTTGCTTGTTTTGTTATGTTTTTAATTGGGGCACCTTTAGGAGCGATAGTTAAAAAAGGAGGATTAGGAATGCCAGTTGTAATTTCTGTAATCTTTTTTGTCACATTCTGGATAACATCAATAGTAGGTGAAGATATGGTAAAAGAAATGGTGCTTAAGCCGTATCAGGGAATGTGGTTGTCAACAGTTTTATTATTACCATTAGGGTTGTTTTTCACTTATAAAGCAACAACGGATTCAGCCATGTTTAATTTTGGATCTTACACAAATTTCATTGTTAAGATATTTAAGAAAAAAGAAGACTAGATGAAGGTGTTACAAATATGTTTAAAGCCACCTTTACCTGAAATTGATGGTGGCTGCAAAGCAATAAATAATATTACTCAAGGATTATTACAAAATAATATTGAAGTGAAAGTGCTAACATTAAGCACCTTTAAACATCCTTTTAAAAAAGAGGCTTACAACCATGAATATATTTCTCAGACTAATATTGAGAGTGCTTACATTAATACAAGAGTTAAACTCATTCCAGCATTTTTAAATCTTTTTTCTTCGAATTCGTATAACATCGAACGTTTTTATAGTAAAGAATTTGAAGAGCTAATTGTTAAAACGATTCAACAAAACAAGTTCGATGTTATATTGCTGGAGAGCCTTTATGTTTCAAAATACCTTAATGCCATTAAGAAGAATACTACAGCTAAGATTATATATCGAGCTCACAATATAGAATCTGAAATATGGGAGAGAAATGCTTCTCAGGAACAAGGTATAAAAAAGAGCTATTTAAATATTTTAGTAAAAAGATTAAGATTATATGAGAGAAATATCATTAATCAATTTGATGGAATAGCTGCTATTACTGAAAAAGATAAAAATAATCTTAAGCAAATGGGATGCGAAGTTCCAATAGTAGTAATCCCTTTTGGAATTAATATAGATGATTATATAATTAATAATGACTCTCAAAAGAATTCAATTTTCCATATTGGTAGTATGGATTGGAAACCAAATCAAAACGGGATAAAATGGTTTTTGGATAATGTATGGGGTAAAGTGGCTGAAAAATTACCTAGTATAGAGTTTAACTTGGCAGGGAAGGATATGCCAGGTTGGTTGATTAATCATCAACAAGATGGAGTAAATGTTATTGGAGAAGTACAAAGTGCTACTGATTTTATTAATCAAAATTCAATAATGGTTATTCCTTTATTTGTTGCTAGTGGTATGAGGATTAAAATAGTAGAAGGGATGGCATTAGGTAAGCTGGTAATTGCTACATCTATTGCTGCAGAAGGTATAACTTATGAGGATAAGAAAAATATAGTTATTGCAAATACTAAAGAAGAATTTGTAGCGGCAATTATAAATTATTCAACCAACATAGAAGACCAGAAAAGAATAGCAAAAAAAGGACGAGAATTAATTGAATCAAACTATGATAATCAATTAATTGTAAATAATTTGGCTGAGTTTTTTAAGCAATTAAATTAGAATGAAAATTTTCGTATTACTTTCCCGTTTTCCATACCCTCTAGAAAAAGGAGATAAGTTGCGTGCTTTTCATCAAATAAAAGAACTTTCTAGAAGACATGAAATAATTCTTTGTACCGTATCGGATGAGAAAGTTGAAGAAGAGTCAATAAAAATTTTATCAAAATATTGTTCAGCAATAGAAGTTATTAGGCTTCCAAAATGGAAAATTTATTGGAATCTAATGGTGAAATTATTATTTACGAATGAGTCTTTACAAGTTGCATATTTCTATAATTCTACTGCGCAAAAGAAAATTGATAAATATATTTCAATACATCAACCAGACCATATTTATTGCCAGTTAATAAGGGTTACAGAGTATGTTCGTAATTCTAAAATTAAAAAGACTTTAGATTATATGGATGCACTTGCCAGAGGTATGGAGAGAAGAGTTGAGGATGCTTCTTTTTATATGAAATGGTTTTTAAAAACAGAAACGATTAGGTTAAAGAGGTATGAGCATTTTATTTTTGAAGACTTTGATAGACATGTAATTATTT
>JAESUI010000218.1 GCA_016763135.1 Flavobacteriales bacterium | reverse complement strand
ATTGTGCCTACTTGACTTTATCGATTAAAAACGCTAACTTCGTTTAACAACAGTATTTATATCACATTAAAACGTGACATAGAATGACGTTAAACGAAATCAATACCCCAAATTAGGGCTTAACCACTTTTCAGCCTCTTCAACAGAAATGTTTTTTTGTTGAGAATATTGTTCAATTTGGTCTTTAGCTATCTTTCCTAAGCCAAAATATTTTGCTTGAGGGTGCCCAAAATAAAACCCACTAACTGCTGCTGTAGGAAACATGGCTAAACTTTCTGTCAATTCTACTCCAGTTACTTTAGTAGCATCTAACAACCTAAACAATTCTCTTTTAAGTGTGTGATCAGGACATGCTGGATAACCCGGAGCTGGACGAATACCTTTATAATTTTCTTTAATTAATGCCTCATTATCTAACTGCTCATCATTGGCATAGCCCCAATATTCGGTTCGCACTTTTTTATGCATTAATTCAGTAAAAGCCTCAGCTAATCTATCGGCTAAGGCTTTTAACAAAATAGAATTATAATCATCATGGTCTGCTTCAAATTTGGCAATGTGTTCATCAATACCCAAGCCTGTTGTTACTACAAATCCGCCAATGTAATCTTGTATGTTAGATGCTGCTGGAGCTACAAAATCTGCTAATGAAATGTTTGGAATTCCACTTGCTTTTTTAGCCTGTTGACGCAATTGATGAAATTCACCTTCGTTCGTTTTTATGATTGAATCGTTCACAGAATTTGCTTCCCAAATTCCAATAACCGCTTTCGCTGTCAGCCATTTCTCATTAATAATCTGACTGAGCATTTTTTTTGCATCATTAAACAAATTTTTTGCTTGCTCTCCTACAATTTCATCTTCTAAAATTCTAGGATACTTTCCTGCCAATTCCCACGTTCTGAAAAAGGGAGTCCAATCGATGTATTCTGAAATTTCCTTTAAATCAAAATCTTCAAAAACTTTAGTCCCTAAGAAACTAGGCGTTACTGGTTTTTCCTTTTTAAAGTCAATTTGAAACTTATTTTGATGTGCTTGTTCTATTGTTAAAAATTCTTTTTTTGCTCTTTTTTTGCTGTGTTGATCTCTTAAACGTTGATAATCTTCTTTAATTTCTTTTATAAAGCCAACTTTGTGTTCGCCTAATAATTTTCCAACAACAGGAACACTCCTCGAAGCATCCAACACATAAACTGTTTGTCCTTTGGTAAAATTTTCTTCAATTTTTACTGCTGTATGTACCTTCGATGTTGTTGCTCCTCCAATTAACAATGGAATTTCCATTCCTTCTCTTTCTAGCTCCTTTGCAACGTGGACCATTTCATCTAAAGAAGGTGTAATTAAACCACTTAATCCAATAATATCTACATTTTCTGCTTTAGCAACTTCAATAATTTTTTCGGCAGGAACCATCACCCCCAAATCAATTATTTCGTAATTATTGCATCCCAAAACAACACCAACAATATTTTTTCCAATATCATGTACATCACCTTTTACGGTAGCCATCAATATTTTTCCTGCAGATTGCCGTCCCTCTCCTTTTTCAGCCTCAATGTATGGTAACAAAATTGCTACTGCTTTTTTCATTACTCGAGCACTTTTTACCACTTGTGGTAAAAACATTTTTCCTTCTCCAAATAAATCACCAACCACATTCATCCCGTCCATTAATGGCCCTTCTATTATTTCTATTGCTCTTTTATATTTCTGGCGACACTCTTCAACATCTACATCAATAAATTCAACTATTCCTCTAACTAAGGCGTGTGACAATCTTGATTCTACCGATTCATTTCTCCACTCTTGAGTTTCCTTTTCAATTGCTTTTTTAGCTCCAACTGTCTCCGCAAAATCAACTAATCGTTCTGTAGCATCATCTCTTCTATTCAGTAAAACATCTTCTACACGTTCTAATAAATCTTTTGGAATATCAGTATAAACCTCTAACATCCCTGGGTTTACAATTCCCATATCCATCCCAGCTTTTATAGCATGATAAAGGAAAGCAGAATGCATTGCTTCTCGAACGACATTGTTCCCTCTAAAAGAAAATGAAATATTACTAACACCTCCACTCACTAATGCTCCGGGTAAATTTTGTTTTATCCAACGAGTTGCATTAATATAATCTACTGCATAATTATTATGTTCTTCTAATCCAGTAGCAACAGTTAAAATGTTAGGGTCAAAAATGATATCGTGTGCTGGAAAATTTAACTTTTCTGTCAATAATTTATAAGCCCTTTCACAAATTGCAATTCTCTTTTCGTAAGAATCTGCTTGTCCTTTTTCATCAAAAGCCATTATAATTGCTGCGGCTCCATATCGTTTTATGAGTTTTGCTCTTTCTAAAAATGTTTCTTCGCCTTCTTTTAATGAAATAGAATTAACAATGGATTTTCCTTGTGTACATTTTAAACCTGCTTCAATTACCGTCCATTTAGAAGAATCAATCATTATTGGCAGCTTGGCAATATCTGGTTCTGATGCAATCAAATGCAAGAATCGAGTCATCACTTCTTCTGATTCTAGCATTCCTTCATCCATATTTACATCAATTATCTGTGCCCCTCCTTCAACTTGACTTAAGGCTACAGAAATTGCCTCTTCATAATTTTCTTCTTTAATTAATCGTTTAAACTTGATTGAACCAGTAACATTAGTTCTTTCCCCAATATTTACAAAATTACTTTCTGGTCTAACCAATAACGGTTCTAAACCACTAAAGTTGGGTAAAGATGATTTCTGTTTCTTCTCTCTCGGAGTATATTTGGCAGCTACCTCAGCCATTGCCTTAATATGTTCTGGGGTTGTCCCACAACAACCTCCAATAATATTAATTAATCCATCTTTTATAAATTCTTCAACTTGGCTAGCTGTTTCTGGCGCTTCTTCATCATATTCTCCAAATTCATTTGGTAAGCCAGCATTTGGATAAGCACTTACAAAGAATGGTGTTCTTTCTGAAATGGTTTGAATATGCGGCCGTAGTTGCTTCGCACCTAACGCACAGTTAAAACCAACACTCAATAAGTCCATGTGCGAAATAGAAATCAAAAATGCTTCTACTGTTTGTCCAGACAATGTTCTTCCACTTGCATCGGTAATTGTTCCTGAAATCATAATAGGAACTGACACATTATTTTCTTCAAAATAAGTATCTACAGCAAACATTGCTGCTTTTGCATTTAGGGTGTCGAAAATAGTTTCTATCAACAAAACATCAACTCCACCATCCAACAATCCTTTTACTTGCTCTTTATAAGCATCAACCAACTGATCAAATGTAATTGCCCTGAAACCTGGATCATTTACATCTGGCGACATTGATGCTGTTCTATTTGTCGGGCCCATTGCTCCAGCAACAAAACGAGGTTTATTAGGTTCTTTAGCTGTAAATTCGGCAGCTACTTCTTTGGCTATTTTAGCTGACTGAAAATTAATGTCATAAACAGCACTTTCTAATTTATAATCTGCTTGGGCGATTGTTGTTCCACTAAATGTATTGGTTTCAATAATATCGGCTCCAGCTTCAAAATATTCTGCATGAATTGCTTTTATGATGTCTGGGCGAGTAATAGAAAGTAAATCGTTATTCCCTTGCAAAGGGATTTCACTATCTGTAAAAACAGTTCCTCTGAAGTCTTCTTCCGAAAGTTTATAGCGTTGTATCATAGTGCCCATAGCACCATCCAACACCAAAATTCTTTTCTCTATTTCTTTTTCTATACTCATACTAAAAACAAAACCCTTCTATTACAAAGTAGAAGGGTTCAACTATTTTTTCTCTACTTTATCTTTTCCCGAATCCTCGGGATAGGAATTAGCACCGGTTTTCCAATCCGTTAACTGACGGACTTAAAGTTGGTTGCCAAGGTTTCATAGGGCCTAATCCCTCTACCTTTCTTGATAAGCACGGTATTCGTGCAGACTATTTAATAAGAACATTAAAGTGCAAAGTTATTCACACTTTGTATCAAATCCAAATTTATTAAAACTCCGCATTTTTTGGAGTTCTTGGAAAAGGAATTACATCTCTAATATTTCCCATTCCAGTAATGAAAAGCATTAATCTTTCAAATCCTAAACCAAATCCAGCATGAGGAACTGTACCAAATTTACGAGTATCTAAATACCACCACACGCTATCCATTGGTATATTTTGATCTTTTATTTTTTGTAATAAAACATCATAATTTTCTTCTCTCTGAGAACCTCCAACAATTTCACCAATCCCTGGAAACAAAATATCCATGGCTTTTACCGTTTTTCCATCCTCATTTAGCTTCATATAAAAAGCTTTAATATCAGCTGGATAATCTGTTAAAATAACTGGTTTTTTAAAATATTTTTCTACTAAAAATCGTTCATGCTCAGATTGTAAATCTGCTCCCCATTCTTCAATTATAAATTGAAATTTCTTTTTCTTGTTAGGTTTACAATTACGTAAAATATCAATGGCTTCTGTGTAAGTAATTCTGATAAAATCATTTTCAGTAACGAACCGTAATTTTTCAAATAAATCTCCCGCTCTTTCAATTTCTGGTTTTCTTTTATCCTCTTCTAAAATTCTATTATTTAAAAAAGTTAAATCATCTTCACAATGCTCTAATGCATAAGAAATACAATATTTCAACATCTCTTCAGCCAAATCCATGTTGTCGTTGTTATCTGCAAAAGCAACTTCTGGCTCTATCATCCAAAACTCTGATAAATGACGCGTAGTATTAGAGTTTTCTGCTCTAAAAGTTGGTCCGAAAGTATATACCTTGCTTAATGCTAATGCTGCT
>JAESUI010000016.1 GCA_016763135.1 Flavobacteriales bacterium | reverse complement strand
TACATTTGCATCAATGAGTCAAAAATCAGATAAGGTTAGTAACAAAGACATTGAACAATGTATTTCTATTTTAGAAGCATTGGTTGATGATACTAACCAAATATTTGAACTCCCTGAAGAAAAACGTGTCGCATTAATGAAAGCTGCAGGCTTACTTTCTCGCCCAAACCGAGAAGAGTTTGACACCCGTAAAAAAGACGCTAAAAAGGCAGCCAAGCGTAAAATGATTGAACGAGATAAACACGCTCGAAAATCAACGGGAATAAGAAGTGCCAGAGAAGCAACTATTTTTGAAGCTCCAAAATTACTACTCAATTTACCTAAAGGAGAAAACGATACACAAGCAGAATTAGAATCACCAAGGAACTGTTACGTATGTAAAGCAGTTTATACTAAGCTTCATCATTTTTACGATACCATGTGTACCGATTGTGGAGACTTAAATTACATGAAACGTTTTCAGACTGCTGATTTAACTGACCAGGTTGCTGTAGTAACTGGTTCTCGTTTAAAAATTGGTTATCACATTACATTAATTTTATTACGCTCAGGAGCAACTGTTGTTGCCACTACCCGATTCCCAGTCGATTCTGCTTTACGATTTGCTAAAGAGAAAGATTTTGCTGACTGGGGACACCGTTTAAAAATTCACGGATTAGATTTAAGGCACATACCTAGTGTTGAGATTTTTTGCAACTTTATTGAACAGCAATACGACAGATTGGATATACTAATCAATAATGCTGCACAAACTGTTAGAAGACCTTCAGGCTTCTACCAACACTTAATGGAGAACGAAGAACAAGCAATTGCTTCATTGCCTCAATTTGCTCAAGATTTATTATCAGATCACGATAGCTGTATTCAAGAAATTAAAGCATTATCTATTGATACAGATAATGCACAAAACAACAGATTACCAGTTACTTGGCAAAGTCCAGAACCAGGAATTGGATTAAGAGCTTCAGCCAAATTATCGCAAATACCTTATAGTTTTGATAACTCTCTACAAACTAAAGAAGTGTTTCCTGAAGGGAAATTAGATGCTGACTTACAACAAGTTGACCTTAGAAAAACAAACAGTTGGCGATTGAAACTAGGAGAGATTGAAACTCCAGAAATGATTGAGGTTCAACTCGTAAATGCTGTTGCTCCTTTTGTGTTGTGTAATCGCCTTTCTAATTTAATGAAGAAAGAAAATACTGGTCAGAAACACATCATTAATGTTTCAGCTATGGAAGGAAAATTCCATCGTTTTAAGAAAATTGACAGGCATCCACATACCAACATGGCAAAAGCTGCTTTAAATGTGATGACACATACTTCTGCTTCAGGTTTTGCTAAAGATGGAATTTATATGAATGCAGTAGATACTGGTTGGGTAACTGATGAAGACCCTGTTGAGTTATCTAAAGCAAAAGAAGAAACACATGATTTTCAACCTCCACTAGATATTGTTGATGGTGCTGCTCGTGTTTTAGATCCATTAATTGATGGTATAAATACGAGTAAACATTGGTGTGGTAAGTTTTTAAAAGACTACTTCCCTATTGATTGGTAGAGGCGAATCGCCTCAGATATTTATTGAGTAGGATAAAGAAAAGTTCAATTATGGCTCGTTGAACAAAATTTTATTTAACTAACTTGTATGATTTATCACCTACAACTACGAAATATACTCCATTAACTAAACTGGCAGCATCATACTCTACAACGTTATCTTTTGTAGAGAAAGGTAAATCTTGCTTTTCTCCTAAGATATTGTAAATCGAAATAGTATTGTTCTTTTTACCAAATACCTTTATTTTATCTGTAAAAGGATTTGGATAAATACTCACACCTATATTCCCCATTTCATTACAATCTGATGAATGGGTGACTAATTTCTCATGTTTTCCATCAAAATCGGTTTGCGATAAACGATAATAGTTCGTTCTAATGGATTTATTTTTCTTAATGTTTACACTATAATTATTAAGTGTATTTGAATACCCTCGTCCTTCCACATCAATCTCCTTTACCCAATTTCTACCATCATTAGAACTTTCCACCGTAAAGTAGTTATTGTTAATTTCAGCTTCTGTAATCCATTCTAAAGTAACAAAGTCATCGTTACAAATTAACTCACTAGAAGTTAATGTTACTGGAAGCGGATAGACACCACAAGTAACATTATTTATTTGCAAATTGAACCGCCTATTGCTGCTAATTGTTTTAGCATTCGACCATGAATTTCCCCAT
This sequence comes from Flavobacteriales bacterium, assembly GCA_016763135.1. Lineage (GTDB taxonomy): Bacteria > Bacteroidota > Bacteroidia > Flavobacteriales_E > Vicingaceae. Next base: position 3,625 of record JAESUI010000016.1, on the reverse strand, counting down.
CCAACTTTACCCGGAAATATTCCTGCTGCAGTACCATCTGTTCTATCAAACCAAGGTTCTTCCCAAGTATTATCGCTACCGCCTCTATTTTCAAATAGCACTTCAAAAAAACTAGTACCATTGTACGCAAAAGAGGGTGTTACATTAAAATTAAAGGTAAAAACACCTGTTCCACTAAATGTGAAACTCCCACTATACACCTCTGTAAATCCTGCTGTACCTGGATACCCTGTACTCGATGCATAATTACTAACGGCAGTATGTCTTACCCATATTCTACAACTAGAATAAGTGTACGAACCAAACGCCCCAACATTATCCAATCTAAATGAAATTGAATTTATTGTTTGTGCTCCACTCATTTGATTTGGATGATATAAATTGGCAGACCAACTATATAAATTCCAATCATCATCTGTTGTAAAGGGAAATTCTGGCGTATTTAATGGACAATTAACCTGTCCGAACAATGAGCTACTAGCAAAAAATACTATTATTAAAAATTGTTTCATTTGTTTTTGATGAGTGTTTTAATTCAATCTGGCAAAACTATTATTCTTTTGTAAAGCATGCTATCATAAGCAATAAACTAATTCGTATTTTTATTAGGTTCCTAATCTTCATAATTTGTGGGGTTAATCTTAAAAAAATAAAAACCCATAACCTCCTAATGTTTAATAAATGATATTTTTGTAAAATGGCTCGTTGGACAAAATTTTATCTAATACGTATCGAATTCCTTGGATTTAGATATTGTGGTTGGCAAATGCAACCTGATGTAAAAACCGTTGAAGAGATGATCGTCAAAACGTTTAAATTTATTTTTAAACATGATGGCTTTAAGGTCTTAGGTTGCGGACGAACAGACACCAAAGTATCGGCAGATGATTTTGCTTTTGAGTTATTCTTAAATGAAGAAATAGATACCACTCTCCTACTCGAACAGTTAAATAGCAATCTACCATTCGATATTAGAGCTAAATCGGTAGAGGAAGTTGATGCTAAATTCAATATCATTCAGCATTCTAAAGTAAAAGAATACCATTACCATTTTTCTTATGGTGAGAAAGCCCACCCTTTTAACGCACCTTTCATTATTAACTTTGGTGAGCATTTAGACATTGAATTAATGCAAGAAGCCGTAAAAGTATTTATTGGTACTCATAATTTTAAACGATACGCAACCAAACCATCAGAAAACACCATTTTCGAAAGAGAAATAATAAGCGCTTCTATTGAAAAAAATACCCGATTTACAGATACCCATACTCCAGAAAATACTTTCGTATTCAAGGTAAGTTCAAAAGGGTTTTTACGTTACCAAGTACGTTTAATGATGGCTGCTCTGATTGATGTTGGTAATGGGAGCTACACTGTAGAGGATATTAAAGATTCGCTCATTAACTTTAATGAAGCCCCCATGAAACACAATGCTCCTTCATCGGGTTTAAACCTGCATAAGGTTAGTTTTTGACTTGTTTTAACTAAGTTTGCCAACTATTAAAATCATTGCCAAAAACATTAACAGCATGCCTTTTTCAGCTTTAGGAATTTCAACTCATTTAATCAAAGGATTAGAAAAACTTAAATACCTTAAACCCTATCCTATTCAGGAAAAAGCAATACCTGCTATTTTAGCTCGTAAAGATGTGTTGGGTATTGCACAGACTGGTTCTGGTAAAACGGCCAGTTATGTATTGCCTGTTTTACAAAACTTAAAAGGAAAAACGGCTACCAAAAACAGACACATTAATGTGTTGGTATTAGTGCCTACAAGAGAATTGGCTGCACAGGTTGAGGAAGTGTTTCGCACATTTGGTGCGTTTTCGCCTTTTCATGTAAAGTCCTTAGCAGTATTTGGTGGAGTTTCCATTAACCCACAAATGCAGGCTTTACAAAATGTAAATATTTTAGTGGCCACTCCGGGTAGATTAATTGAGTTAGCAAAATCGAATGCTTTGCACTTAGATAGTATTTCTACATTGGTATTAGATGAGGCTGATAAGATGTTGAACCTTGGTTTTAAGGATGAAATGGATGAAATATTTGCAATGTTGCCAGCAAAGCGTCAAAACCTCCTGTTTTCTGCTACTTTAAGTCCTGATGTACAAAACGTAGAACGTTTACTGTTAAACAAGCCTGAGGTGTTCAACATTGTTCCTAAGGAAACCAACATAGAATTGATTCAACAAACGGCTTATACTGTTGCTGATGATAAGAAAGGCCCTTTGTTACGTTACCTCATCAAAACCAAAGAAATGAAACAAGTATTGGTTTTTGCTTCATCTAGGTATCAAGCGGACTTGATTGCAGATAAGTTAGGCAAGAATGGAGTTAACGCCAGGTCTATACACAGTAAGAAAAGCCAAGGCTACCGAAAAGAAACTTTAACCAATTTTAAAGCAGGTAATTTACCCGTTTTAGTAACTACCGATTTACTTTCTCGTGGTATAGACATTGAGTTTTTGCCTTTTGTAATTAATTACGAATTGCCTCGCTCACCCAAAGATTTTGTTCACCGTATTGGTAGAACTGGTCGTGCAGAAAACCCAGGTACGGCTTTTACTTTTGTTAACGAAGAGGCTCAGCACCACTTTAGTGTAATCCAAAAGAAAATGAAAAAGCAAGTAGAAATGGTAGACGCTAGCGATATTGATTTACACGGTTTTTAGTAGAAATTTTGGTCTTATTATTGTAATACCAATTTTATGAAATTAACTGCTGCTATTCTATTTGTATTGCTCTTTGCTTTCGAAAAGCCAAATACCATCAGTGTTCTCACCTACAATGTTAATTACAGCTTTATCAATAAAAAAGTAGTAACTATTTTAGATACTATAAACGCTGATGTAGTTTGTTTACAAGAAACAAATGCTAAGTGGGAGGAAATTCTCAGAGGTGGACTGCAAGATAAATACCCGTATATTGAATTCAAACATCGTGGTTCTTCAGGAGGATTGGCTATCCTTTCTAAATACCCTATCCTTAAAATAAATTACCTGAGAAATAAACCCGGATGGTTTCCTGCTGCAGAAATCACCATCAAAAAAGGTCAGGACACAATACAGTTGTTGAATGTACATTTAAAGCCCGGATTAACTAAAAAAGGTAGAATTGGTTGGAATGCTTATTTCAAAGCAGAAGATGTACATGTTGAAGAGTTAACACAATTCATGGATAGTTTAAAACCCAATCTTCCAACTATAATTTTAGGAGACTTTAATGAAAATGACAATGGTAAAGCTATGCAATGGTTGCAAAATGAAATGAGTTTTCAGGATGCCTTACCTCATTTTGACAAAAGATCAAAAACATGGCGATGGATCATTCTTCGTGGTAGGTACGATCATCTCGTTTTCAATAAGCAACTTTCATGCACTACTGCCAAGGTGTACAAGCTGGGTAAATCAGATCATTTTCCTGTGTTTGGTGTTTTTGAGATAAAGAAATAGCTATATTTGAGTAAATATATAATGTGTGTATGGTGCATGCACTATATCCCATGTTACCTGCAACTATAAATCGCACAGTTTAATAATGAAATTCATCAAACGAGCAATTCTGACAATCTTAATTTTAACGACAGTTGGACTTTTGTTTCGAGAATGGCTATACCGAAATATAG
>JAESUI010000217.1 GCA_016763135.1 Flavobacteriales bacterium | reverse complement strand
GAAAACATCCAATGCTTCCATCTTCTCTCCAGTACCAATAAACTTAATTGGTTTATCTACTATATTTCGAATAGAAAGAGCTGCTCCACCTCGTGTATCACCATCTAATTTAGTTAATACAACTCCATCAAAGTCTAATCTATCGTTAAATGTTTTGGCTGTATTTACTGCATCCTGACCAGTCATTGAATCCACAACGAACAATGTTTCTTGAGGGTTAACGGCTTTCTTCATCTCCTCAATCTCATTCATCATTTTCTCATCCACAGCTAAACGCCCAGCAGTATCAATAATTACTACATTATGACCAGCACTTTTAGCATGAGCGACTGCTCTTTTTGCAATATCAACTGGGCTTTTGTTCTCTTTATCACTCCAAACTTCAACTCCAACTTGCCCTCCTAACACGTGCAATTGGTCAATTGCTGCAGGTCTATAAACATCACCAGCAACTAATAATGGATTTTTTCCTTTTTTATTTTTAAGGTGTAAGGCTAGTTTCCCCGCAAAAGTTGTTTTACCTGAACCTTGTAACCCGGCAATTAAAATTACCGCAGGATTCCCTGTAATATTAATCTCAGCAGCACCGCCACCCATCAATTTGGCCAACTCATCATGAGTAATTTTAACCATTAATTGATTTGGAGAAACAGCATTAATTACATTTTCACCAAGTGCTTTTTCTTTTACAGTATCTGTAAATTCTTTAGCTACTTTGTAGCTAACATCAGCATCTAATAATGCTCTACGGATTTCTTTAACCGTTTCGGCTACGTTAATTTCGGTTACTTGACCTTGCCCTTTTAATATTTTAAAGGCTCTATCTAATTTATCGGATAAACTATCAAACATTTTATTCTATCAATTTTTGAAATACAAATTTAATATTTCTTAAGCACATATATAAAAAATCCCCACATGTTGTGAGGAGTTTTTATATTATATGAGATTGCGGGACAAGCCCACAATGACGTTTAAAATTAAGCTAAAACTTCACTTACTAGCTGTGCAGCGTCTTTTAATAATATTGCTGAATGAACTTTTAAACCAGAGTCATCAATAATCTTCTTCCCTTCTTCAGCATTAGTACCTTGCAAACGAACAATAATTGGTACAGGAATGTCTCCAATGTTTTTATATGCATCTACAACTCCTTGTGCTACTCTGTCACACCTAACAATACCTCCAAAAATATTAACCAAAATGGCTTTTACATTAGGATCTTTTAAAATCATTCTAAACCCTTTCTCAACTCTTTCTGCATCAGCAGAACCTCCCACATCTAAGAAGTTAGCTGGCTCTCCACCAGATAACTTAATAATATCCATCGTTGCCATTGCTAACCCAGCACCATTAACCATACAACCAACATTCCCATCTAAGTCAACATAATTCAAACCTGCTTCAGCAGCTTCTAATTCAATTGGATTATCTTCAGTTGGGTCATGCATTGCTGCAATATCTTTATGTCTATATAAAGCACTATCATCTATATTTACTTTAGAATCTACTGCAATAATTTTATTATCAGATGTTTTTAATACTGGATTAATTTCAAACATAGAAGCATCTGTTCCTACATAAGCAGCATACAATGCAAAAACAAATTTTGTCATTTGTTTAAATGCTTCACCCGATAATCCTAAGTTAAACGCAATTCTTCTTGCTTGAAACCCTTGTAAACCAATTTTTGGATCAATTTCTTCTTTAAAGATTAAGTGTGGTGTCTTTTCTGCAACTGCTTCAATATCCATTCCCCCTTCTGGAGAATACATAATAATATTTCTACCTGTATCTCTATTCAATAAAACAGAAACATAAAACTCTTCAGTTTCTGATTCACCAGGATAATAAACATCCTGAGCGATTAACACTTTACTTACTAATTTTCCCTCAGCACTAGTTTGAGCAGTAACTAAATGTCCACCTAAAATTCCTTTAGCAATATCAGCAACCTTATCTATGCCTTTTGCCAAAACAACTCCGTGAGAACCAGTTTCTGTAACTGTTCCCTTACCTCTACCTCCAGCATGAATTTGAGCTTTTAAAACAAACCATTCAGTTCCAGTATCTGCAGTTAACTTTTTTGCTGCTTCAACAGCTTGTTCTGGTGTATCAGCAACAATTCCTTCTTGAATTGCAACGCCAAAACCTTTTAACAATGATTTTCCTTGATATTCGTGTATATTCATTTGTCTGTAGTTTTCAAATTTATCAACCAAAAGTAACAGTTTTAATTGATTTATCCTTGTCAATTTTTCAACAAATAATTAACTATCTTAGCTTTTTATTTTGATGAATGATAAGAGCAGAAAACATACATAAATCTTATGGTGACTTAGAGGTCTTAAAAGGAGTCGATCTTCAGATAAAAAAAGGGGAAATTATTTCTATTGTTGGTGCTTCTGGCGCTGGAAAATCAACACTACTTCATATTATTGGAACACTTGATAAACCAAATGAAGGAAGTATTGAGATTAATGATGTAAATACTTCTATCTTAAAAGATAAAGAACTTTCATTATTCAGAAATAAGAACATTGGTTTTGTCTTTCAATTTCATCATTTATTACCAGAATTTACTGCATTAGAAAATGTTTGTATTCCAGCTTTCATTCACAAAACACCCAAAGCTGAAGCTGAGAAAAAAGCAATGGATTTATTAACTGCTTTAGGAGTAGCAAATAGAGCTGAACACAAACCTTCAGAACTTTCTGGTGGTGAGCAACAACGAGTTGCAGTCTGTAGAGCATTAATTAATAACCCTACAGTAATATTAGCAGATGAACCTTCTGGAAATTTAGATTCAGCATCTGCAAAAGAATTACATCAACTATTTTTCAAACTAAGAGACGAGTTAAATCAAACATTTATAATCGTTACACATAACGAAGAATTAGCCAATATGGCTGACAGAAAATTAACCATGAAAGATGGGAAAATAATTAAGAATTGAAAATTATCCATTCGAGTAAAATTCTGTAAGAATTTAATATCGAGAATAACTTTTAACTAAACACTAACAACAAAAAACTAAACACTAATATTATGTCAAAGCCGAAAATTGTTCAAAAACACCCTTATGTAATGGATATGAAAGCGGGTAAATACGCTTACTGTACTTGTGGAGAAAGTAGTAAAGACCCATTCTGTGATGGTTCTCATTCTGGCAGTGATTTTAAACCAGAAATTGTTGTGTTAGATGAAGACGTTAAAGTTCCTTGGTGTGGATGTAAACATTCTAGTAAAGGAGCCATTTGTGATGGCTCTCACGCAAGAGTATAATCAATGATATGCAATATAAAGCAGCCTATATTCTTTTAGCTCTTACAATTTTTAGTTCATCCATATCTGCTCAAGATTGGGCTGATGAAGAAGAAAAAAAGGAATCTCCTCTTTTCTTTGTGGGAATTAATGCTGGAGCTTTTTTTCCAAATAATAATACTTCTATTATCCATACAGGAGCTAGCAATATTACACCCTATGGTATTGATTATATTTTAAGCATCCCATCATACAAAACTACTT
>JAESUI010000216.1 GCA_016763135.1 Flavobacteriales bacterium | reverse complement strand
ACTATGCTATATTGTTTTTCGCTAAATACGAACTCCAATTACGCACACATCATCAATCTGCTCCAAAGAACCTTTCCAAGTTTCAAAAGTATCATCTATGATTGTCTTTTGATCCTCCATAGCTTTATCCTGAATACTCAGGAGTAACTCTCTGAAAGCATTTGACTTGAATTTCTTTCCTTTTTCTCCACCAAACTGATCTACATAACCATCTGAGAATATATAAATAGAATCTCCTTTCTCTAAATCAAAACTATGCGTTATATAAGGTTCTGGATGATCAAACTGTCCTATAGGTTGTTTATTCGCTTTAGTTTCTAGTATCTCACCTTTTCTAATAATCCATAAGGGATTATGTGCTCCTGCATATTGTAGTTTCATTCCTTCTAAACTGCATAGCGCTATATCCATACCATCTTTCACATCTTCTTCAGACTTTTCAAATTCTGCAATAACAATATCTCTGGTCTTTGTTAGAATTTCACCTGGGTCTGTTAAACCATGTTCTCTAACACTTCTATTTAAAGCATTATTACATACTACGCTAACCATAGCTCCAGGAACTCCATGTCCGGTACAATCTGCAGCTGCAAACAGTACCTTGATTTCTTTTTTATTGCCAGTCGGTGCTACCGACTCCATCCAATAGAAATCACCGGCAACTACATCTTTAGGCTTATACAAAATGAATGATTCCTTGAGGTATTTTTTTACAACTTTAGCTGGTGGTAATATCGCTGATTGGATACGTTTTGCGTAAATAATGGAATCCATTATCTCTTGATTCTTTTCCTCTAATTCAGAATGTGCTTCCTCCACTACTTCTTTTTGCTGTTCTACTTCTATTTTCTGTTCTTCAATAACTAGCTTCTGTTTTTTTGTTACTCTCAAACGATTGAATACAAATATTAAGAACACTATTACTAAGGCTAATCCACCACCTGTTGAATAAGTTAGTATTTGCTGCTTTCCCTTCTCTTCTTGCTCTATGGCCAACTGTTTATCATGTTCAGCATCATCAATCACCTTTTGTTTTTCATATTCATATTTAGCTTGTTGTTTGGCCGTAGCTTTCTGGGTCGATTCATTGTTAACGCTATCTTTCATCTGTATGTATAGCTTGTACATTTCAAGAGCTTTCATCCCTTTACCTTGTTTTTCGTAAATTTTACTAAGCAAAATCGATGAAGATTTAATCATTTTTGGGAACCCTAATTCATTGGCTATACCCATACTTTTAACCCCATAATCTAAGGCTAGGTTTAATCTGTTTTGCTTTAAATATATAGCCCCTATTTTACTTAAACTTTCGGAGACTCCATTCCTGTTTTTAATTTCCTGACTAATCTTAAGGCTCCTTATGTTCATTTCCAGAGCTTTTTCTAATTTATTTTGCTTGAAAAAAATGTTTGCCATGTTGCTACACGAATTTGCAATATTTTTTTTATCACCCAATTCTTCTCTTATTTTCAAGCTTCTCTTGAAATAATCCATTCCCTCTTCAAAATCTTCACTCAAATAAGAAATATACCCGATGTTGTTTAAACATAACGCTATTACATTCTTATTGCCAATTTGCTCACTAATCTTTAAACTTCTGAGGTAGTATTTCTTTGCCTGAGCCCAATCACCTTGTCCCCTGTAAACTGCCCCTACATTAACTAAGCTTTGAGCCACTCCTTTGTTATCTTTTTGTTGCTCTCTAATTTTTAGACTCTTATGATATAAATCTAAGCCCTTACCTATTTCTCCTATTTTTACATAAACAGAACCGCTATTATTTAATGTGCTAGCTTTCAAATCTATTTCCCCAATTTTTTGGGCCAAGTCTAAACTTTTTAAATAATAGGTTAAAGCTTGTTGTGTATTACCTTGTTCATCATAGATGAATCCAATATTGTTTAGGGATTCGGCCAATGTTTTTTTTAGAATCTTCTTTGAGGCCTTGTCCTGTTTTTTTTGAGGATAAGCAAAAGCATGTCGTATTGAAAAAACTGATAACTTTTCCAATCCTCATTCATCATGTTTTCACAGATGCCACTCAAGGCTTGCATCCTGCTAGTATCATCTTCGGCAGTATGAAACTCTTCTAAAGAAGTTTTTAGTAGCTCGTTATCATCCTTTGATAACTCCTCCAACACCAAACTATCCACCAAGTAATATTCTTTATCAGCAAACTCTTGAGCTACCCCATTAAAAGAGATTAGGAATAGTAATATGTATATGATGTGTTTGATTTAGCTAATGTAATAATTCCCTACCACTTCTCTCCTGCCACCGCTTCTAAAATTCTCGTATTCTTGGCAATATATTATGCTGGTATAATGTATCTCGACCAGTGATTTTTCAACGTGTAATTGCTGTTCTTATTTTTTTCTTTTTTAAACAGGTAATAGTTTTTAAATAACTTAATTTAGGCGCCAAATGAACAATATGACTTATAAACTAGTCTCGTTATTGATAGTGTATACAATAATGAATTTTTCTTTTGTGAAAGGTCAAGAGATAAAGAAATCTGAAACTGAAAAAGGTTTGTTTATTGGGATAGTTCCTAATTTATCACATACAGGTATTAACGGATCTGTAATTGTAGGACTTCAAGTAAATCGCTTACAATTTTCTGTAGGGCTTAAATATGTTATTAGCGATTCCTATTTTCCTGGTATAGGACAAATAGGACCTGAATTTGGAGTTGGCTACACCTTTTTAAAAAATAAAAAAATTGATTTTTTTGGATTATTAACATATCAAGCTTCTTTTTACAAGCCTTTATCTACTTTTAAAGATGCAAAGAACAAGCGAAACAGTGTACATGAATACACTTATAGTTACGGAATTAAAGTAAAATTAATTAATAGATTATGGATGGAAAATTCATTCGGTTTTGGCGGTGTTATATCGAAAAATCACGATCTACAAGAAAACAATGTCAGTTATTTTTATGGAACTACAGGCTTAATAAGAATAGGTCTATTTTATCGGCTGTTTTAATTATTTTATGTTGTTTTTCTTCTTGTAGTAAACCTGATTTTTCAGAAATCAATAACTTGAACAATGGTGTTATATATATAATAGGCCATGGTGGTGCTGGATTTCCAAGTTTAGATAATAAATTACCTATAAATTCATTTAAAAGCGTAACCAAGGCTATTGAAAAGCAAAATGCTGATGGTGTAGAGGTAGATTTACAAATGAGTGCTGACAATCAATTAATGCTTTACCATGACGATTTATTAGAGACTAGCACTTATTGTTCTGGTTGTATTAGTGCCATTAGTGCTGAAGAGTTGGGAGAATGCCAATATAAATCTTACGGAACCTTAAATTTTTCTAATGAAAAATTAATAACATTGGATGTAATTATGAGCCGTTTTTCCCAACGAAAGGTAAAGCCTATCATTTTTCTAGACACTAAAACAATTGTGATCTGTAATGAAAATAACTATAGTGAGGTAGAAAAAATTATGACTGAGAAAATTGATCTTATAATAAAGAAATACAATGCTGAAACATGGCTGCATGTAATGTCGGGTTCTCACGAATTTTTACTACAAATGCAAAAACTTAATCCTGAAGCTAAGTTATGGCTTGATGGAGATTTTAATATAAACATACCTATTGTCAATACATATAATTTTTATGGGGTTAGTGGAAACAGTGCTAACGTGACTTCTGAGCAAATTTCCTTAGCTCACTCTAAAGGTATTTATGCCCTTTTATTTGGATTCAAATCTCAAGCTGGAATTATTTCAGCTATAAAAAAACACCCCGATTATCTTCAAACAGATAATATAATTTTAACGCAACAAATCCTCCTTCAATAATAAATTTAATAAGGAAAAGTTATTTTTCTTGGGCGCGCCCGTCATTGGTAGCATAAATTCTTAAGGTCAAAAGCAAAGTAACTTAATGCAATACATTATATGTAAATAACCCACGGTGATAAATTGGTTCTACAGCACATTAATGTTTATTACTAAGCTATGAGGTTAAAGCTATTTAAATTTCTACTTTTGCGCTCCATTTTAACAAAACTAATGAAACGTATAAACCAATATAAAAGACTGTTTGCTATTGAAGGCAATATAGACTTGGCAGAAATAAAAAAAACTTATAGAAATTTAGTGAAGGAATGGCATCCCGATAAATTTCAAGAAGGTGATGAAAAAGCTGCTGAAGCGGAAGAGAAAAGTCGTGAAATTATTGATGGATATCATTTCTTAATTAGTATTGCGCCTGAAACAAAAGCTAATAATTTAGAAGAATACAACGCTACACTTTTAAAATCTGGTATTTTAGATTTTCAACACAAAGGACAAGTTTTAGAGGTTTCCTTTAAAGATGGAACTACCTATGAGTATTTTGGGATTTCTAAAAATTTACACATTAAACTAATTAATTCTGACAACCAATTCCGTTTTGCAAAAAGGAATATTTTTAATTCTTTTCAATACAGAAAGTCAAAAAGAGATACTGAATTGGCTTAATAATAAGAATATTAGTTTTTCTTCCCCCAACAATCTCCATAATATGGGTCATATCTATCTGAATAAGATAAATTAAAGTAAATTGAATCGTTAGAATAATAACCAGAACTCTCGTCAACTTGGATATAATCCACTGTAGCCTCACTACTTGGCCCCAGAATTAACTGGGAAGCAATATTAATAGAGGTTCCTGAAACTTGAGCTATAATCGTTAAAGGTATGTTCTGAGTGTTTTTTAGGTTAGCATAGTTGGTTATCATTATCTGATTAGGATTAGAGGAGTTATTACTAACCTCAATATTGTAGCTATCATAAAAGGATGTCTGAAAAGGGTCAACTATTGAATCTGAAACAATGAATATTTTAGTCATAATTACTCCTCTGCCATTTTCCATGTCTTTTTTGCAACTTAAAAGCCCTAACAAGCAACAGATTAATATGTAGTGGATAGCTTTCATTCACTAAAGATAACTAAAATATGGTGGTGTAAAGAGTTACTTTCTAATAACTATCTTAGCCGCAAAATAAAAACATGGCAAGTTACATAACAAACGTAGT
>JAESUI010000215.1 GCA_016763135.1 Flavobacteriales bacterium | reverse complement strand
GCTGACGCGAAGTAAACGTTACGGGCACCGGCATCTCTGGCCATCTGTACAATTTCCTTGCAGGTGGTTCCCCGCACAATGGAATCGTCTACAAAACTCACACCACTTCGCATCAGTTTTGTGCTTAAAAGAAGCGTTTACATCTAATATTTCTTTGATTAGTTTAATCAATAACACTTCAAACTCATCTAATACTTCATCATTAATGACTTGACTTTTGTTCATCCCAAAAGCCATATAACCACTGCTTAATGTTCTAAAAGAAATAATACCAGAAGTAACTTCTGTGTTTGTTATAGCATGACTCTTACTATACATTAACGCATACATCATTAACTGAAATGCTTTACTCTTTTTTGCATCTAGCAAGTCATCAATGTGTTTGAGTTGTAATTCCGAAGCCTTTACTAACCCCGTTTTGTAATCAATAACCCTCAATTGATTTCCAAAACTGTCTATTCTATCCGTTTTACCTTTGAGTTTTATGGTTGCTCCTCCTACTTCAATTTCCGATTTCAATTCTTCTTCTAAAGAATTAATAAACAATGGATGTTCTAAGTTCCCTACAAATTGTATTTCGCTCTTAATAAAAGTTGTGATATAGTTTTGAGCAATGTTCAACGTCAATAAATTCTTACCCGATTTTAATTCCTTGTCACTAAAGTTCTCAGAAAAAACAGCTACCACTACTTGATTAACTTTTTTGAGCATCAGTTTTAAATCTTCTACTGTAATGTTCTTCCCTACAAATTCTTTGTACAACTTCTCTAAACTATCGTGCACATAAGTTCCGAAAGTAGAATGATCTATAGTCTCCTCTACCTCATCAGCTTCTCTCACTCCCAACACATATTTATAATAAAAATCTAGTGGACAATTAATGTAAGTGATTAATGCAGAAGGAGAAATTCCATTAGCAAAACGCTCTTTTATTTTTGCTACAATGGCTGGTATTTTTTGCACCTCTACCTCAACTAGTTTTTTGTTTAAAGGAGGGTAAGTCACTAATTGTTTGGTAATAGTAATGTTCTCGAACTGACTCAATTCGTGTTCAATCTGTGTAACAAAACGACTTTGCTCCCCACTACCAAACTCATTGGTTTCTGTATTATACAATATGCTTATGTTCTCTGCATTTTGCAGTAAACGGTAAAAATGATAAGCATAAACTGCATCTTTTTCAATGTGCGTTGGCAAATTATAGGTATCATCCTTTTTAATATCAAAAGGGATGAAAGAGTTAAATGTTTTTCCTGCAGGCAAGGTTCCTTCATTGGTAGACAGTAAAATCACGTTCTTAAAATCGATGTTACGTGTCTCCAACATTCCCAATACTTGTAAACCTTTTAAAGGCTCACCATATAACTCAATAGAAAATGAGCTTAATATTTGTTTGTACAGCGAATAAAAGCCTTTACTATTTTCTAAATATGGATATTTAGTTGTTAGCGTAATCATCTGATTAAACAACTTGGCATATTGAAATAAATATTCCAATTCAATAGTCGCTCTTCCCGTTTCTGTTTTATTACTAATGTAATGCTGTTTTACAATTTCAATGTATTTCAAACATTGTTTCAACGTACTTTCTACAGAATATGACAATAGAAATTGAATACTCAGTATATCGTTAATCCAAGCTATCTTTTCTTTATTGATAAATACCCAATTATGTTTAACGATATGCTGTTTAATTTTTTGGCAGTTCTCCTTTCCAAATACAATCTGGCTAAAAGGCAATTGAAACAGTTTCAATAAATCTTTGTGGTGATAAGTCAGAGAATCTTTATTGCCAAAACGTTCAGCATTCACCAATGTGTTAAAATAGATTTCAAAGAAATTATTGGTTGGCGTATTCTTTAATGGATAACCCATTGTAACATTAATGTTGGCTATCGTTTCAGGAACTGACTGCAAAACAGGAATTAACAAATTCTCATCAGCCAATACCACAGCAGTATCAGTATAATTTTTTGAATCATCAATACTATTCAAGATATTGGTAATGTATTTTGCTTGACCAATATTTTGAGGGATCCCATAAATATTAATTTGTTTTTGCTCTTCTTTGAATTTATTAGTAATCCAATTAAATGGCTGAAAAACGTCTTTTTTCTTCAATCTTCTTAAAAAAAGACCACTTTCTTGCATTTTATCACTCAAATAGTATTCATCTGCATCAAAAAGAATGTCGCATTTTTGTTGTTTCTTTAATTCTGAAATCAACACTTCTTCAGCTTTGTTTAATGCATTAAAGCCAACAAAAATCACTTTGTCCCACCCTATTTTATCTTCAATAAATTTTTCAGGATTTTCTTTTAATTCTTCGGCTACAATACGATAAGCCAAACCTTGATAAGCTAATTTATTATCAATAAGATAACTTGTAAATCGATTATACAAATCACCCAGCTGCTCCCAAAACTTTAAATACTGCGATTGAAATTCTGTTATTTCTCGTTCTCCTAAATTCCAAACTTCCAAAGCTCTAGCTTCATTAATGTGTTTAAAGAAACCTTCTGTTGGAACTAAATACCGATCAATCTCATTAAAATCGTGTAGAAGAATCTGTCCCCATTTACTAAACTCATCAAAAGTTTCTGGTTCTTTTGTAGATTCACGATAAACAGCATACAATTCAAATAGTTGAGTAACATTGTCAATTACCTCAACATCTGAAAGTTGCTCAATAAGCTCTTCAGTTCCAATAATTGCAGGCAACCAAATTGGTTTATCAATTAATTTACTAAGGTGTTGTTTTAGAAATAATCCTGCACGTTTATTAGGCAAGACAATACACAACTCACTTAAATTATCAGAATAATTATCAATTAAATGCTGGGCTGTTTTTTCTAAAAAAGTAGGATTCATTTACGATTTGACTTCTAGTTTAAATCCAACACCGTGAATGTTACTAATTTGGATGCTTTCATCTTTAGAAAGGTATTTTCTTAATTTAGAAATAAAAACATCCATACTCCTTCCACTAAAATAATCATCTGTCCCCCAAATATTTTTAAGAATTAATTCTCTTGGAGCGATATCATTTAGGTGTTCACATAAAAAAGATAGAATTCTCGTTTCCTTTTTAGTCAATCGCTTTTCTTCTGAAGGATGTATTAACACTTGATTTTTAATGTCAAAATCGTAAGATCCAATTTTATAATTCCCTACTACTTCCTCCTCTTTTTGAGTCAACACTTTTGTTCTCCTTAAAATAGATTCAATCCTTAAAATAAACTCTTGAAAATCGAAAGGTTTAGTAATGTAATCATCTGCCCCTAACATAAAACCTTTCACCTTATCTTCTTGCATTGTTTTAGCAGTTAAAAAAACAATGGGTACTTCTTTGTTTACATCTCTAATAGTTTTTGCCACTTCAAAACCATCTTTTTTGGGCATCATTACATCTAAAATGCACAAATCAAAATGATCATTTGCAAAAGTTCTTAATGCTGTTTCTCCATCAGGGCATAAAGTAACTTTATAGCCGTTAGATTTTAAATTGTCTTGTACAACAAATCCTAAATTAGAATCATCTTCTGCAAGCAGGATGTGTATGTCTTGTTTTTCTTTTCCCATGGCTAACTATTTAATGGAAGTTTAATTACAAAGGTAGAACCTTCATTTTCTTTACTAATTAATTTAACGCTACCAGAATAGGCTTCTACTATGGTTTTCACATAATTCAACCCTAATCCAAACCCTTTTATATCATGTACATTCCCTGTTGGCGTACGATAAAATTTATCAAAAATATGTTTTTGACTTTCTTTTGGAACTCCTATTCCATTGTCTTTTACGCTTATTTCAATAAAACCATTATGGCTATGTGTCTCTATTTCAACTTTCGGATTGTGAGATGAGTATTTAATGGCATTGTCTATCAGGTTATGAAGTGTATTGGTGATGTGTATCTTATCACCAAAAAAAGAATAATCTTGAGCATTTAAATCACAAGAAATCACCCCTTCTTTCTCTCTAATAATTAAACCAAAACTCTTAATAGAAGTGGTAATTAATTCATGAACATTAATATTTTCATCTTCTAACTTCAATTTATCTTTATCTAAAGTTGCTAATTGCAGTACCTTATCTACTTGGTTTTTTAAACGATTATTTTCTTCCTGAATAATCTTAGCATAATTTTTTAATCGTTCAGGTTCATTTATTATAGATGGATTCAACAAGACTTCTGCAGAAAGTGATATGGTAGAAATTGGGGTTTTAAATTCGTGGGTAATGTTATTGATAAAATCGTTTTTAATTTCCGACAATCTCTTTTGCATAAGGATAACATTAATGGTATAAGCAAAGAAAATAATGATTAATAAAATAATGGATGATGAGAATACCCATATTCCCATTTTACTTAGAATGTACGTTTCCTTTGAAGGGAAAAAGATTCCAAAATAATGACCGTCTCTATCCCACTTCATTTTATATGACTTAGATTGAAGTTGGTCTTTTTCATTTTCCCCTAACGATATATAATCACCAAAAACAATAGAGTCTGTAAAACAATCATAAATCACATATTCAAAATCAATGTTAATATTTCTTTGAATAAACTCGTTTCGTAGCAGGGTTTCGAGTAAATAAGGATTAACGGTATCGTTAATCATTACAGTATAATAATTAGATGCAACTTGTTTAACAGGATTAATTAATTCCGATTCATCTTTATGGATATTTAATAGCTCGTGGGTTACATTAGTTAAAGCTACATGAACTCTATCATTAAACTGCTCTTCCTGGATATTATATGCATTTTTTACCCAAAAAATTTGAGTAGCAATAATTCCAACAAGCGAAAAGATTGCTAAAAAAATAATCGTTCTTATAGTCTTTCTATTCATGCGTTGATAAAGATAATAATTTTGAATAGCAATATTAGAATACCTTTTCATTTAACACTTTATTAATGCTATTTTTGTCTTTTCAAAACTTAAAAACGAAATAAATGAAGGCATACGTTTTTCCAGGTCAAGGATCTCAATTTGTAGGAATGGGTAAAGAACTTTACGAAAATTCTGAACTCGCAAAAGAAATGTTTGAAAAAGCCAACGAAATTTTAGGCTTTAGAATTACTGATATAATGTTTGATGGTGAGGCTGAAGATCTAAAGCAAACAGAAGTTACTCAACCTGCCATTTTTTTACACTCTGTTATTTTAGCAAAAACTTTAGGTGATGATTTTAAACCAGATATGGTTGCTGGTCATTCTTTAGGTGAATTTTCTGCATTGGTAGCTAATGGAACATTAAATTTTGAAGATGCATTAAGATTGGTTTCAGCAAGAGCTATGGCCATGCAAAAAGCATGTGAAGTTGTTCCTTCTACAATGGCTGCTATTTTAAGTTTAGAAGATGAAGTTGTAGAAAATATTTGTGATGGAATTGATGGAATTGTTGTTCCTGCAAACTATAATTGCCCTGGTCAATTAGTAATTTCTGGTACTGTTGAAGCAATAAACGAAGCATGTGAAAAACTAACCGAAGCAGGTGCTAGAAGAGCATTGGTTCTACCTGTTGGTGGTGCATTTCACTCTCCATTAATGGAGCCTGCAAAAGAAGAGTTAGAAGCAGCAATTAATAACACTACTTTCAATACACCAACTTGCCCAATTTACCAAAATGTACCTGCTTGGCCGGTTACTGATCCAGAAGAAATTAAAGCCAATCTAATTGCTCAATTAACTGCTCCTGTAAAATGGACCCAAACCATGGAACACATGTTAGCAGATGGTGCAACTTCTGTGACAGAAGTTGGTCCAGGAAAAGTACTACAAGGTTTATTCAAAAAAGTAGATCGATCACTTGAAACTGTTAGTGCTTAACTATCTTTTTAGTAATAATACCTTCATCCGTTTGGATCTGTACAAAATAAATTCCTTGAGGGGCATTAAGGCTTAAGTTAATGCTACTGGTAGCAGCATAGTTTTTATGGTAAACTACTTGTCCTAAATTGTTTAAAATAGTAACCATAGCTTGTTGAATTAACTCATTAAACTCAATGGTAATATTGCCTGTTGTTGGGTTAGGATAAATGGATGTTATGCTGAGCGAAGTTGAAGCATCAGCTATACCTATACAGGTTTCTACCCAAATTTTTACTTGCTCGGTTTTTACACAACCACTATCATTGGTAATGGTAGCAATGTAAGTGGTGGTTTGTGGTGGGATTGCCATAGGGTTAGCAATGCTAGTATTACTTAACCCTCCAAAAGCACCAAACCAACTGTAATTAACACCGCCTGTGGCTTGCAATTGTACACTATCTCCTGCGCAAATGGTATCAGTTGCAGTTGTTATAGCTGTGCTAAAGGTGTCACAGGGGGTTGCATAGGAGAGCATAACTGCTGCAATAGGATTTGTTAATGGTCTCCAACTTGATTGATAAGTGTAGGTCAGATTAATAACGGTATCATTATCATTCACATAACTTTTAATGTCAGCCAGGACATCCGTAGCTCCCATTAAGCTGTCTGGGGTATCATCATCCAACCCAAATAAACTATCATTATAATGAGCAAAATTGGCATATGTTCCAGTACAGGAAAATAATATAGAATTAGCATCACTACCGCCTAATAAACCTAATTGATTACCATTCACACTAATATAAGATCCATCTTGAATCGTGTCACAGAAAAAATAATTAAACAATT
>JAESUI010000214.1 GCA_016763135.1 Flavobacteriales bacterium | reverse complement strand
TAGAAAAAGTAGCCAAGATTATAGATGATCCAGAGGCCACAGATAATGATAGGTTTGTTGCATATACCCTATTGAAAAATGCTGAAATTGCTGCTGAAGGACAATTGCCCTCTTGTCAGGATACTGGAACTGCAATTGTAATGGGAAAGAAAGGAGAAAATATTTTTACTGGAGTGGATGATGCGGAGTACTTATCAAAAGGAATTTTTAATACTTTTCAAGAAAGAAATTTAAGGTATTCTCAAATGGTTGCAGTAAGCATGTTTGAAGAAAAAAATTCAGGGAGCAACTTGCCTGCTCAAATAGATATTTATGCTACAACAGGTAATGAGTATAAATTTTTGTTTTTAACAAAAGGAGGGGGTTCTGCCAATAAAACATTTTTGTATCAAAAAACAAAAGCATTATTGAATGAAAAATCAATGACGGAATTTGTTAAAGAAAAAATAAAAGACTTAGGGACAGCTGCTTGCCCACCTTACCATTTAGCATTTGTTGTTGGAGGAACTTCTGCAGAAGCAAACCTAAAAGCCGTAAAAATGGCTTCAACTGGGTATTATGATGAATTGCCAACTGTTGGAAGTGTTGGAGGAAGGGCATTTAGAGATATTGTTTGGGAGGAGAAAATTCAGAAAATATGTCAAGATAGCATGATAGGTGCTCAATTTGGTGGTAAATACTTTACTCATGATGTAAAAGTAATTCGCTTGCCGAGGCATGGCGCTTCATGCCCTGTTGGTTTAGGGGTGAGTTGCTCGGCAGACAGAAATATTAAGGGGAAAATTACAAAGGATGGAATTTTCTTAGAGCAACTAGAAACAAATCCAGGAAGGTTTTTACCTGAAAAAGCTCCACATCTGGAGCCAGCAGTTGAGATTGATTTAGACTTACCAATGGAAGAGCAGCTCAAAATTTTATCACAATACCCAATTAAAACAAGATTAAATTTGAGAGGAACATTAATTGTTGCAAGAGATTCAGCTCATGCTCGAATTAAAGAAATGTTAGATGCAGGTGAACCCATCCCAGAATATTTTAAAAAGCATCCGGTATATTATGCTGGTCCAGCAAAAACTCCCGAAGGAATGCCTTCAGGTAGTTTTGGTCCAACAACAGCAGGAAGAATGGATCCTTATGTAGATGAATTTCAATCTCATGGAGGCTCAATGATAATGTTGGCAAAAGGAAATCGTTCTCAAGCAGTTACTGATGCTTGCAAAAAATATGGAGGATTTTATTTAGGTTCTATCGGTGGACCTGCAGCTATTTTAGCTAAATCAAATATTAAATCTGTTGAGGTAGTTGATTTTGAAGAGCTAGGAATGGAGGCTGTTCGTAAAATAGAAGTAGAAAATTTTCCAGCATTTATTATTTGTGATGATAAAGGAAACGATTTTTTTGAAGGACTTTAATTTAAGATTTCCTTAATACTAGATTCAGTGTGAAATGAGTAACTTTGTATTTATAAGTTGTGAAATTATTTAGGAAAATAATAAGTTTAGTTTTAGTAATAGCTTTTTTTAATGTTGTTATTGAAAAAGCTTTGCATGAGTTTTTTGAGCATCATACTGATGTTCATTCCTGCATTGATGTTGGTTCAATTCACTTTCACAATCATGAATTTTCCCACTCTGACTTCATATGTGATTTTAATTTTTCAACTACACTTTTAAATGATGTTGTTTTTTTTACTAAAGGGATAACCCCTTATATAGAAAGAGAATCAATAATTAAAAACCTATGTTTAGTTAAAGACAGTTGCCTTAATAGTATACAATTAAGAGGTCCCCCTTCATTAAATAGTTGAGAATAAATGCAAGTTGCACTTGCTATTAACTATTTAATATTATAATAATGAAAAATATTT
This sequence comes from Flavobacteriales bacterium, assembly GCA_016763135.1. Classification (GTDB taxonomy): domain Bacteria; phylum Bacteroidota; class Bacteroidia; order Flavobacteriales_E; family Vicingaceae. The sequence continues at coordinate 3,022 of JAESUI010000214.1, read as the reverse complement.
TTTTATTTACCATTTTAATAATGGTAAACTTTGTGATTAAGGCACAAAGTATAAAAGGGAAAGTTATAGATGCCCAAACAAAAGAATCTATACCGGGGGTAAATATATATCTTCCTGAAATTAAAAAAGGAGTTGTTTCCGATAGTAATGGAGAATATACTTTAAAATTTCCTAGAAAAGGTGTTTATAAATTGCAAGTTTCTTTTATAGGGTATGATATTATCTTACAGGAAATAGAAATTGACGCTGTAATTTTCGAGCTAAATTTTGAATTAATAGCTGCAGTAATTGAGACAAAAGAGTTTGTTGTTTCCTCTGTCTACCATAGTAGTCAGGATGAAAATCCTATTGAGGTTATTCAATTTGATGCAAAACAATTACAACAATCTGCAGCTCCAACATTAATGCAATCTTTATCAAATATTGCTGGAGTAAGTATGATTGAATCAGGAGTAGGAAATAGTAAACCTGTGATTAGGGGCTTAAGTAATAACAGGGTTTTGGTATATAGCCAAGGCATGCCATTTGATAACCAACAATGGGGAGATGACCATAGCTTAGGATTAAATGAGCTAGGTATTGATAAGGTTGAAATTATTAAAGGACCATCTTCATTAATATATGGTGCAGATGCAATGGGTGGAGTTTTACACTTTGTATCTGAAAAACCTGCCCCAGTTAAAATGATAAAAACTTATGTTGGGTCAAAGTACTTTTCTAATACCGATGGCTATGTTAATATTTTTGGTGTGAAAGGGACTAGAGAGTATTTTAGGTTTGGTTTAAATGCAGGTTATTCCATGCATTCTGATTATAAACAATCATCTAGTATTTATGACAAACAACATTTAAGAGTTACTAATACAAGATTTAATGAGAGAGCGATTAGAGCTAATATTGGGTTTATTACAAAACCTTGGGTAACAGACATTACTTATTCATACAGTCAGGCTGCTATTGGGATTTATGAAGAACAATCTTTTCAGAATTATGATAAAGCTATAATGATACCTTTTCAACTAACTACATCTAATGTGCTTTCAATGGAAAACTCTTTTTTCTTTGGAGAATCAAAAGTCACATTAAATCTTGGCTACCAAAATAATGACAGGAAAGAGTTTGAAGATGAACATGCACATGAGGCTGAGGAAGAGCATGATGGCTATGAAGAGGTAGAATACTTCAAGCAAAAATTAATTTACAATTTACAAGATACTGGAGCATTAGATATGAATTTAAAGACTTACAATTACGATGTAAAATGGTTTATTCCTTCTCTTAATAAATTGGATATAGTATTAGGAGCTCAAGGGAAAATTCAGAGCAATAAAAATCGAGGGCATGAAGTTTTGATTCCAGATGCTGAGATTACTCAGCATGGTATTTTTTCTTTGTTTAAATTTAAGTTGAAGAAAATTAATTTTCTTTCGGGTGTTAGATCTGATATTAAATCGATTAAGACATATGAAACAGAAGCTGAAGACCACGAGGAAGAGGGGGGACATGTTGAAATTGAATCAATTTCTACTTCTTTTGGGGCAGTAAATGGTTCATTTGGCATGACTTATCAATTGGATTCCGCATGGCTAATAAGAACAAATGTTGCCACTGGTTTTAGAGCTCCAAATTTAGCTGAATTAACCTCAAATGGAGTACATCACGGAGCTTTACGTTATGAGTTAGGTAATGTTAATCTAACAACAGAGAATAATGTTGAGCTTGATTTAGGAACTGAATTTTCTAGAGAACATGTTTCAATTGCTATTTCAGGGTTTTATAATCACATTAATAATTTCATTTATCTTGAATCACAAGATAGTATAATGGATGGTGTGCAATTGTACAGTTATACGCAAACTGATGCTAATTTGTATGGGTTTGAAACAACTATTGATATTCATCCACATGTAATGCATTGGTTGCATTTTGAAACACAATATGCTATGGTTGTAGGGAAAAAGTCTGATGGTAGCTATTTACCAAGAATCCCAGGGAATAGTTTATTAAATACACTAAAGGCAGAAATAAAAGATTTCTCTATTGTGAAAAATCCATTTGTGACTGTTGGTGTAAATACCATTTTTGAACAAAACAACATAGATGTTAATGAAACAAAAACACTGACTTATGTATTGATAAACGCTTCAATAGGAGCTGAAATCGTAATAGGAAAACAAGCTTTTGAATTTACAATAGGAGCAACTAATTTATTCGATAGAAAGTATTTTAATCACTTGTCTCGTTTAAAGCAAAAAGGAATTTATAATATGGGCAGAAATTTTGTTGTAGGCATTAAAATACCCTTTGATATTAAGCAAAAATAAAAAATTGATGTATAATTTTAGGTTCAATTATTATATTTTTTTACTTTTACTGTCACTAAACAATTAAAAATTTAGAATATGGTAGCTATCGGTTGGATAATTTTCTTTACAGTTTTCTTTGGAGCATTTTGGGTATTGTTATTCCTCTTTACAGTTGTGATTCCTGGATCTATTAAATTGTTTTTGCTAAACAAATTTGGCCCACCTTGGATGAAGAGATTAGCTGGTTTAGAAGATTAAATTAAGTCTAGCACATTTTCAGGTGGTCTTCCAAGTATCGCTTTATTTCCTTTTACAACTATTGGTCTTTCAATTAGTTTAGGGTATTCGATCATTATTTTTATCCATTCGTCATCATTGAAATTACTGTTTTTAAATTTTTCTTTATAAACAGCCTCCCCTTTTCTGATAATATCTGTTGGTTTTAAATTAAGCTTCATTAATATTAGTTGTAATTCTTCAATAGTAGGAATTGTATTTAAGTATTCTATAATTTCTACATCTACTCCAGCATCTTTAATTAGTTGTAATGTTTGTCTGCTTTTACTACAGCGAGGGTTATGATAAATTTTCATATCTATATTTTTAAATTAACTTCTTCCGAATTCCATTAAGTAAGCTTTTAAGAAGCCATCTAAATCTCCATCTAAAACCTCGCTTGGGTCGTTAACGGTGTGGTTTGTACGATGATCTTTCAC
>JAESUI010000213.1 GCA_016763135.1 Flavobacteriales bacterium | reverse complement strand
AGTATTACTTTGCCAATACCTATTGCTATAGTCGTAATACAACACATCTAATCCCCAATAATTTGGTCTAAACGCATCTAAAGAGGCATCATATAGTGCAGCTACCATTTCTGCTGCTACCTTCTCTCCCTTCTTGCCCTTAATTATAATCTTCCATTCTTCTTTTTGTCCTGGCAACAATTTATTTCTGAATGTTTCAAATTCGATATCAAGCATTTTATTGGTATGAGGAACTGTAATTGGTGATGAATAAGTAAACTTTCTACCATGTTTTACAAAAGTAAAATGTACTTGAAAATTACCTCGGTACTTTTCTAATATAGGGATAGTAATCTTTTTTTGTTGACCACTAAGTTCTATCCATTCCTTTTTCACCACCTTATTCTTGTGCTCTATTTCGAACATTACTTTTACATCCTTAGCAGCCGATCCAATTAAAAATTCAGCTACCTCACCTGGTTCTCCCTTCTTTTTAATTGGTTTAAACCAACCAATTTCATTTACAGGAACATGTTTTTCAAACTCTCCAAACACCGTAAAATATTTCACATCTTTAACTTCTTGCCCATACTTATCTTTAGTAATGGCCTCCATTACATAATAGCCAGATTCCCACTCTGGTAAATGAAACAATCGAATTGATTGCTTTTTCTCCGTATCAAAATCATGATCGTATACTTTAATATTTCTCTCCCATTTATACTTATTGTTTTCATCTTCATAAACATCTAATGGAAAATCTTTTAAGTAAGCCTCTTTTGAAATGTATTTCTTATCTCCTTTTGCCCACAGCGATGTTCGGTAATAGTTGCTTGGCATTTTGAGCGCCCAAACTTTTACATTCCCTTTTGCATTTTCTGGTTCTCCATTTAAATTGATTGTAGAAAAATTAAAGGTATCTATGCTGCTTTTATTCACTTTTTCAGGAATACCTATGCTTATATTTAATGCTTTGTATCCAACATAAACATAAGCTGTAGAGCTATGTGTTTCTCCGTTAATATCAACTACATCTGCATAGATGGTGTACGAATAAGTTGGTGAGAATTTCTTGTTTACTGATTTATCTGGCTTTGCAATAAAATCAATTTTATATTCTCCGTTATCATCAGTTGTGGTAGTCCCATTTTCTATTTCCATTTGAGCCGATTGAGGCCAGTGCCCCCAACGATAAAAACACCAATAAGGAAAAGAAGCATTTCTTACTACTCTATAATTTACTTCTGCTTCATCTAATGCAGCTCCTGAGTATGTTTTGGCAGTTCCAACAACATTTACTTCTTCTTCTAATTTATAAGTACCTTTTATTGGTTCAAACTTTACCTCAAATTTCGGTCGTTTATATTCTTCTACAGAAAAATATTTTGAACCGTGCGAATCTGCAATGTACATCTGCCCATTAAGTCCATTATTAGGAGCTATAAACGACCCACTAAATGTTCCATACTCATTTGTTGTTAGCTTTAAATTAGCTACTTTTTGATGGTTGACATCATAAAATGTAACGGTTGATTTAAAATTAGTTTTAATCTTATTGTTTTTCTCATTATCTGATTGCAAAACAATTCCCTTAAAGTAAACCGTTTGACCTGGCCTGTAAATTGCTCTATCGGTAAAAAAGACTGTCTTTACAAAAATTCTTTGGTTGTTATAATATCTATATTGATAATACGAGTCTTGCGTATTTATCCTATCATTTCCATAAGAAAAATCTGCATAAAAATTTCGATATTCTGAGGTTGAGTTAACTTTAAAAAATCCATCTTCATTCGTGATTTTAGTTCCTAATGATTTCCATTCATATTTACGTAGCGTATAATTGTATTTTTCATAATACAGTTTTGCTTTTACACCTTTTAATGGACTCCCTTTTTCTCTATCCATTACAAAAAACTCTACTTCCTCTTTATCATTCCTTCTAGTTAAATAACTAAGATTAGAAACCCAAAAAGGAGTTATGGCAACCGCATGATCTTTGTAAATAAATTCTTGTGAAGACGAAGTCAATAGGACATAAAAACCTAGTGGTAAACCATCCATTTTAATCTCTCCAGAATGTTCTTGAAAGTCTCCTTCATTCTGCAAATCAAGATTCCACTCTTTAATTGTTTTGCTTTCCATTATTTTTTTGAAACGCTCTTCTCTATTGTTATTTCTATTCCATTTCTTATAACTATCAAAATCTACCTTAACTAATTTAAAGTTTACATTCGATAAGTTTTTAAATGTAACATTCGCTTTAAATGGAGTATTAGGTGTGTTTACCTTTTCAACCATTACATTTAAATGTTTTCTCTTAATTTGATTTTCTAAAACCCTGCACCTGTCAGCTCCATAAGTATTTGGAAACTTATTAATAGCATTTAAGCATAAATTAACAGCCTTTTTAAGCCCCCATTTATTGTCTTCAGATTCTATAGGTTTATATGCATTCCCTCTATTTTGAAGAATTAATGCTAACTCATATATAATTTCTGTAGATGTCGGATGCTCATTAAACTTTGCATACAACAGACTTAAAGCTTTGTAATATAATGTGTCAGCATTTTCGAAAACAGCATTACTTTTCACAAATTTTAATCGTTTTAATTCTACATCAATTAACGCTGTTGGGTTAGTATCATTAATGTGATTATTGGTTAGGTTTTGAAGTATTTGCAATGCATAATACTTTAAAGACATGCTATCCTTACTCTCTATTTTTATTTTGGAAAACTGTTCAAATGAACTTAAATAATTAGTGCTATCTAATACAAATTCATAAACTGGCTCGGTAATACTCGGCTGTTCATTAATGAAAAAATCTGTTGCTCTATGCGCTAAAAAATCATATAAAAAAGGACGATAATGACGAGCACTATCTTCAATAATTATTTCGCTAAATGTTTCAACTGGAGTTCTTTTTAAACTATCAATATTAGTTACCGAAAGTAGATAATGTTTGATACTTGCTTCTGTTATCTTAGTTAAATCCCAAGTAGTAATGTCTTTATTGTCAAAATTTATTGTTTTTGTTCTGTTGTAAAATTTCCATCTGTTTTGTTGGTAATACCTCCAATATGATTCTCCTATTATTGAATGTAAAAAAGGGTTTAAAGGATAAGATGCATTTTCAGCCTCCTCATTTAACTCATTTAAAGTTGCGACAAAAGCACCTTCTTCGATATAAGATTGGAGCTTTGCTTTAATAATTAATGCTTTTACAATTTGCTCATGGTTCTTTTCGGCTTTGGCTTTTTTATAAATGGCTTTTACTTCTGCTAAAGCAGATTTTGTTAATCCATTTTGTTCTAAGGAGTCTACTTTAGTCCATTCAGTTTTATAAACTTCTCCTTTGGCATAAATCAATAAAGGTTTTTTATTGTGTTTGTCAGTGTCTGAGATGTTAGATGATGAGCAACTGTAAATTATACTCCCTATTATTACTATAATAGTAATGATAAATATATTTCTTGTTTTCATTTTCTTAACTTTAAAAGGTTGACTCTTCGGCTCCGCTCAGAGAGCAATCTCCATTACAGAGCCATTTTAAATGTAGATGCTATATTCTATAAAATTGCATAAAAAAATTTCAAAAAAAAACACCAACCAAAAGGTTGATGTTTTCTTAACCAATATTTTGACTTGTTTATCTTAAAATAAAATTAATTGGCAAGTTAAAAGAAACACTAACAGATTTACCTCTTTGCTTACCTGCTTTCCATTTTGGCATAGCTTTTATCACTCTTACTGCTTCTTTATCTAATAAATCATGTACACCTCTTAAAATTTTGATGTTTCTTATTTTCCCATCTTTCCCAACAGTAAAGTTCACATACACTTTACCAGAAATACCATTTGCTTTTGCAGCAGGTGGAAATTTCACATTCTTACCTAAGTATTCCATCATTTTTTTATTTCCTCCAGGAAATGTAGGCATACTCTCAACAACCGTAAACACTTCATCCTCTACAACCTCTTCTTCTTCTTCAAAAACTTCAACTACTTCATCAGCATCAATTTCAGTATCAATTTCAATATCTTCTACTTCTTCTTCATCATAAACAATCTCTATAATTTCTGGTGCAGCTGGTGGTGGTGGTGGTGGTGGTGGTGGTGTATTTTGTTCTGTAATAGGAATAATATCTTCTTCCTCTTCGTCTACAACCAATTCACCTAACTCACTTGCCTGTACATCAAAAAATTTCAAATTTACCATTGAATACACAATGAATAGTGAAATTATTAATCCTGCAAGAGTAAATGTTCCTCTTAACTTTTCTAAATCCGCTTTTGGGTTCTTTTTTGGTTCCATAACTTTAATTTTCAGTTTATAAAAATAATAAATTTTTAGCAGTAATTTATTTTATTTTAAACCATCTATTAATCGGCAAATATTTAATAACTAACGGGTACATTAAAACTCCCATTATTGCTCCGATTGTATTGGCTATAAAATCAAACCAATTACCACTTCTGTTAATAAAGATGTTATCTTGAAGAAATTCCATAAATCCTCCATAAAAAGCACCAATAAAAACAACTGCCAAACTTAACTTTAAACGATTTTTCTTGTTCATATATTGCTTGTTCCAAGCAATCAATAAACAAACAGATAGTACACTATAAACAGCCCAATGGACTATTTTATCAAATTGCCAAACAGGTACTTTTGGAACATAATTTCCTGGATAGCCACTAATGACCAATATAATAAAACCCCATATTAATGATGGGAAATATGATTTCAACTTAAAAGAAATTCTTACCCTATTATCTCGCTGTATTGCTCAGCAGATAGTAGGTTATCCAATTCACTTGGGTTAGAGATTTTAACTTTAATCATCCATCCATCGCCATAAGCATCATTATTTACAGATTCTGGTGTAGACTCAATAGCTTCATTAAATTCAATAACTTCTCCTGAGACAGGCATAAACAAATCAGAAACCGTTTTTACCGCTTCAACAGTACCAAAAACTTCTTCTATTGCTAAAGTTTCACCTTCAGTTTCTACTTCAACGTAAACAATATCACCTAATTCTCCTTGAGCAAAATCAGTAATACCTATAGTTACAGTATCACCATCCACTTTAATCCATTCGTGATCTTTTGTATATTTTAAATCTGCTGGAACATTCATCTTTTTATATCTATTAAGTTGTTATTTTATTATTTAGTTCTTCAAATGTATAATTCATTCGCTGTTTTTCAAAACATTATTGTGTTAATGTAAACCTTAAACTAATTCCTGCATTAGTATTTGATGTAGGAAATGTAGTTGAAATAAAAGGTTTAGTTGAAACATAATCATAAAAAGCCCTAATATTTAATTTAGCACTTATTCTATAATCTGTTGTAAATTTAACTGTCAACACTCTCTGCCCTCCTGTTAACTGATTTACCTCTTCTACAATTCTTCTAACAACGGTATTATTATTTCTGATACCAACATCAACTCTTGTGTCAATATCACTTCTAATTACTCTTGATTTTGAAAAAGGCATTCTAACTTGTCTAAACTTATACCCTGTTCCTACAGACCATTCATTTCCTTTTATTTCTGTTATTTGATTATTTGAGATACTTAATGAAATATTTCTATCCTGTTTGTATTCTACTCTAAAGATCATGTTGTTGTTTAATGTCATATCGGCACCTAAAAGAGGTGAAAATTGTTCTGAAATAGATACTGTTGAAATCTGAAATTCAGGTATAAAATTCGCATTTATATCTCTTGCGTTTGCATCTCCTTCAAATTCTTCATACAATAAATTGGTAGTAAATGAACTATAATTTAATGTAGATTTATATGAATGTGTTAAAGTGAATTTCTTAAATAATCTATTAATAAAAGCTATTTTACTAAGCCCATCATATGTTGCTCTCCAATTTGGTAAAGGGATAAAAGATGTAAAATTCTTTAGTGATACTTTATTACCACTTTTACCAGAATATGCCGCAATAAATGCAGGTATTAATACATCTTGTGACGTTCCATTATATCCATCACTATAATCTCCATTAGTTCCGAATGAGTTTACATTATTATCTCCGAGTCTTTTTGAAATAGCTTTTCTTTCCTCTAAGAAATTAGTAAATACTTCTGAAGACCTGTCTAATGGATCATCCCCAATAAAAGCAGTATTAAACGATAAGAAAGACATACTAAAATTGCCCGTAACATATGGTTCTACAAAGAAATAATTATCTCGTAATTCTCCATTAGCACTAACACTATCTATATCAAACCCGTCTGCACGATTTACATCAAAAAATTGTTGCGTTGCATTTTCAGAGTAAGTGCGAGTTGCTGTAAGCTGAATTCTAAGTGTTTTAATTGGTCGAATGGTTGCTCTTATATTATAATTCTCTGAATAGGTGGTATTGTAATTATATAGTATAGCAGAGGTATCTAACAACCAACCTCTATTCAATGCATTAAAAGCATAATCATCTTCTTGTATACCTGCAACAAAATTAAAACCTGGCGCACTAAACCCTGGGTTAAAACCTAAAATTTCTGATTCTTGACTATAGCCTGGTAATAGTGTTCCTCTATTTCTAGTATAAGTTCCTGAGATATTTTTAGGGCTCATCATTCCTAACCAAAAAGGGTCCATAGGATGGAAAGGTTCTTTTTTTCTCCAAAGTTCAATTCTAGTAGAATCGGTATCCTTAAATTTTTTCGTTTCAAATTTTATATCTGGTGGTGGCAACCCAGCTTTCCACCCTCTAACTTTCGCATTTTCTGCTTGGGTCTTATTTGGGTCTGGTTTCTGACTTCGCAATGCTCTTCTCCGCTGCCTATCTCTAGCTCTTTTATTTACTTTCTTCAAGAATCCAATTTGATTGTGCAGCTTAGTCATGTTGAACTGAGTATTAGCAGATACAGTATTAGAATTTTGAATCGTATGCCCTAAAGTATCAGCTCCTATTGGAGATCTTTGCCAATCGTAATCTCCAGAATAACGTGTAGTTAATGTAATGAAATTTAACCCTGGAAATTTATTTATTGGAACAGAATAATTGAAATTGAAATTATGGTGATAATGAGTATTTGTTCCAAAATCTCTTATATTTTGCCAAACGGTATCTTTCCATGATGCATATTCATCTGAGTAATCATTATCAACTCTACCTCTTGTATCTACGCCATTATATGTTAAAGGCTCTTCAATAGTAGCATTATTTGTTGCATTAAAATCAAACTTTAATGATTTAGTAATATCATATTTTAACCCATATATCCTGTTCCAATAAAAATGTTTTTGATAGTAAGTTGGTAACGCAAAACTAAATCCAGTATTGTTTCTAGACTGTCTTTCTGAATACATTCTATCCATATCCGTTTGAAAAGTTAATTGTTTTGGAGCTAAATAAAAGTTGAAATCTTTAATCAATTTAAATGCTTTTTTCTTAGCAATCCCTGATTTATCAAAAGGTTTATAGTTTTTAGGGTTAGCACCAAAAGCATAACCAAAACCACCTCTATAATTTTTCTTGTTATCAAACTCAGTATTTATGTCTCTATACTTAGTTTCGGAATAACCATAGTTAAATGAGAAATTAGAAATATCATAAAAATGAGACTTTGTCTGTCCCTTAGGTTTCAATTTACGAACATTAGTGAAATTTATACTTCTTCTTCTAGTAACTTCCTGACTTCTAACTGCAATAGAATCTCTAGCTTCTTGCGGTAAAATTTCATTGTTTAATAAATCCTTCAATTCTAAATCTGGATCAAGAGGATTGTATCTTGGAGTAACTACACCTTCAGAAACATTATAGTACATTGGAATACTTATTCCGATTTTTTCAGGGATAAACTTGCCTAACTCAATACTTGTAGAAAGGTCATAACCTCTTCTTGTTTCTTGCTGCCTTTCGTTTAGTTTTTGTTCAACACTACCAAATCCTGGAGTACTATAATCACCCGCAATAGTTATGTTTCCTAATCTGCTATTTGTGTTGTTATCCGAGCTACAGATGCCCAACCTCCAGAATTATCAAACTCAGCCATTCGTAATTCATTGACCCATATCTCAGCACATTTTGCTAATCCATCATCATTAGGTAATAATGGACTTTGCTTAGCATTCCTTATCCCTATCATAAATACTCTAACATCTCCAATATTCGGATTCCCTTTTATTCTAATTGTATTTTTTCCGTCTTTTACTTCATAGGGTTTGATTAACAAAACACCACTTGTTGGATCTGGCAACAAACTATTCCTAACCACTTTCATATCCGTTAATTTAGAAAATTTTAAATCTATGTTATTGGCTTCTGGCCAAACATCATACCTATCATTTTCATTACTTGCATTATCTGTATTGTAAGATCCTGCAGGAGTAACAATCAATGGAACCTCATATTCATAATAATTGTCTGTAAAATCAGAACCCATTCTAATAAATACTGAAAGATCATTATCAATTAATGGTTTTATAACATCACTTTCCTCTGCATGGATAAACATTTTTAATCGCTTATACCTTCTAATATCAATATCCATTATCTTATAGGCAGCTCTTGCATCTCCATCTTTAAGGTTACAAACAACTAATACCAATGATTGCTCATTTAACTGTTGAAGATTACCTCCTGATGATGGGTTTGGATTAATTTCCCTGTCAATTCCTGGAGGAATAATATAATTTACAGGTGTTTTTGAACTATTCTCTTCTACATTTACACCAGAAACATCAAATGTTGTTTCATCATCATCATTTCCAATAAAATCGCCAGGACTCAATAGGTTACCACTAAACTTCCTCCACTCACCTCTCACTAATTCTAACTTTGCAAAACGTAAAACAACCTCTTTGTTAAACCCTTTTAAAAACATTCTCATAAAACGGATAGACTTAAAATCTTGAATATTTCCAATTATATTTTCTGGCTCCCTGATAGGAATTTTAAATTGATACCACCGAATTGTTTTACTAACTCCATCTGGAGTTGTAACATTTGTTTGAAATACATTAGTAATGTAATTATTACCAACATTTGAAGGGTCAATTTCTGCTGGATTTAAGTTAATCGAGTATTGAAAATAATTTTCTCTAAAATCAAGGTTATTATTGTTATTAATGTCTTCTATATCTGGCCTTGTAGTTGCCGATGTAGAATAACTTTCTGTAAATTGCGCAGATGTTGGTGAATTCCCATCCAATCCATTAAAGTATTTATATCGATTTAAAATACTTGTTCCATTCCCACCATCATAATCCGTTCCTCTATAGTGATGATAGTTATCTGCAGATGGATCAGGAAGGTTTAATGTTTGGTAATTACTAAACCCTGGAAAAAAAGCAGCTTCATCAGCATCATTTAACCCATCCATCCCTATATCTTGAAACTCTCTTGTACTTGGAGTATTATCAAATGCATTTACCAATGCTTGTACTGTTGGCACTCTACCCCAAATTGTACTATCAACCAAATTAGCATTGGTTCCTGTAGCATAATTAATAGCAGTAATTGGCAGTCCATTTTCAAAAGATTTTCTATCATCTTTTAATATATCTTCAGAAATATCTCCTAAGTTAAAATATAGCTGACCTCCTGGGTGGTTGGGGTCTCCATCTAAAGCATCAAATGGATCCATCATCCAAAATTGAATAAATTCTACATTGGATGATTCAAAATCTGTAGTTTCTATTTTTCTCATTATCCCTGCCCATCGTGTTGTTGGATTAATCAAATTTCCACTGGCATCAATACCAGAACCAACACCAGTTCCATCATCAAAATTATACTGGCCTCTTTCAGTTGGATAGTATGCTAAGTCTAATACAGATATATTTTGTGTTATTCCATTTTGTTGTGATTTAAAAGGAAAAACCTCTGTTTGTAAAACCTCTCTTT